>JAIHZV010000322.1 GCA_022718015.1 Phascolarctobacterium sp.
GTAGATTTATTTAAGCGAAGCGCTGCTGCAGCTTCGGTACGAAGAGCAGCAGAAAGCTGCTGCGGGCGATATAGAAAACGAGGAACGCAAGCCACAGACCGATATTGCCGTAGAGCGGAATGAGCGTGAAGTAGGCTGTAAGATAACAGCTTACAGTTAGCAGCATGGAAATGCAGATAGGCTTGGTATATAATGCGCCGTTGAAAACGCCGTAGTAGACAATGCCTAACGCGCTGATGAGCGGGAAGAAGGCGATAAAGAGGTCGTATTCCTGCGCGGTATGAATTA
Organism: Phascolarctobacterium sp.; assembly: GCA_022718015.1. GTDB lineage: Bacteria > Bacillota > Negativicutes > Acidaminococcales > Acidaminococcaceae > Phascolarctobacterium_A. Next base: position 289 of record JAIHZV010000322.1, read on the forward strand.
CCGACGGCAAATCTGTAAAGCAGCTTAATATTGCATGACGGCAGGCATAATAGCCAACGGACTGCGCCAGGCCAAAGCCGATGGCCCAGATAAAGCTGATGCGCAGTGTGTCGTTGAGCATGGGCTTGTTGTGCTCACCAAAGGCAATGCCAGAATAAATTGCTCCGGCCTGTGACAGACCAGTGAGAATATCGCCCATGATAAACTGTATCTGGAACAGAATGGAGTTCGCAGCCAAAAGCTCACCGCCGAAGGCCGAGCTTTGGTGCATAAAGCTGTTGACCATGATAATCATGCAAAACATGCGTACTGTAAGATGCGAACCGCATTGTATCATCTGGCGGCAGGTGGGGCCGGAGAAGATTTCCTTGAGCGGTACGGCTGTGAGCGGCAGCGGCTTATGCTGCCAATAAAAGTAGAGAATGGCGGCAAAGCCGGTGATGTTGGCAATGCAGGTTGCGGCGGCCACGCCTGTTACCTCAAGGTTCAGGACAACGACGAAGAGTACATCGAGCACGAGGTTGATGATGTTGCTGGCAAGAGCAGTGAAGACGGCGATGCGCACATGCAGCGTTCCGGCGAACCAGCCTTGTGCAGTCTGAAAAACAAGCGTCAGCGGCATAATCCAAATCAGCAGACGGTAATAGCGTTCCAGCATAGGCGTGGTAGCTGCGTCAGGGTTGAAGAGCCAAAGCGCAGTACGCCAGATTGGCTCCTGCAAAATGACAAGCAAGAGGCCGATGCCGAAGGCTGCCAGCACACCACGCAAAAAAGCGCCTGCGAGCAGCTTGGGGTCGTGGTGCCCCATCGCCTGAGCAGCAAAGCCGCTAGTGGAAATCTTTAAAAAGCCGAAGAGCCAATAAACAGTACTGAAGATAACAGCACCGAGAGAAACGGCGTTGATATAAGTATAATTGCCTAAGTGGCCGACGACGGCAGTATCAACTGCGCCCATAAGCGAAGCTGCCATAGTGGAAAAGGTGAAGGGTAAGCTTGTTTTTATAAAGCGCATGTGAGATAATTGCATTATTGAGTCACGCTCCTATCAAAAAGTTCGCAACACTATAA
>JAIHZV010000323.1 GCA_022718015.1 Phascolarctobacterium sp.
GGCGCAATCGCAGTTGCTGCTTACTCCTACATGTCTCTGGTTCCGCTGATTCAGCCGCCTATCATGAAACTGTTCACTTCTGATGCTGACCGTAAAATCGTTATGAAACAGCTGCGTCCGGTATCTCATTTCGAGAAGATTGCTTTCCCGATTATGTGCACCATCGTTATTTCCCTGCTGCTGCCTTCCGTAACTGCTCTGATTGGTATGCTGATGCTTGGTAACCTGTTCAAAGAAGCTGGCTGCCTGGATCGTCTGTCCGACACCGCACAAAACGCTCTGATGAACACCGTAACCATTATGCTGGCTACCGGCACTGGCTTGACCATGAGCGCTGAGTCCTTCCTGAACTACCAAACCATCCTGATTATCATCCTTGGCCTGATTGCCTTCATCGGCGGTACTGCTGCCGGCGTAATCTTCGGCAAGCTGATGTGCATCGTTGATGGTGGTCAGACTAACCCGCTGATCGGCAGTGCAGGCGTATCCGCAGTTCCTATGGCTGCTCGTGTATCTCAAATCGTTGGTCAGAAAGCAAATCCTGCAAACTTCCTGCTGATGCATGCTATGGGTCCTAACGTAGCAGGCGTTATCGGTACCGCAGTTGCAGCTGGTACTATGCTGGCTATGATCGGTCCTGTTGCAAAATAATTTATAAAGCAGTATCTGCTTGCTAATGAAAAAACGACTGAAGCTGTTAAAGGCTCCAGTCGTTTTTTTTCGTAAGTATATATCAGCGTAAAAAAAATAACCAGTTCGCAGCTGGTTATTTTTGTTTTGCTAAGGCGTTTCGCAGACGCTTTAGCAGTTCTCCCAATCCTTCTATAAGACAAATTGAAAACTGAGAGGAGATATTTTGTTGCTTTGCAGATTCTATTTTAGCAAAGGAAAAGGATAAAACTGTTGCCTGCGCAACATATGACATAAATGAAGTATTGTTATAATAATTAAGTTAATGTAAAGCGATTATGTAACTAATGTAACCGAGCGGAGAAAATCAGTGTGACCTGTGCAACAGAAGATGAAAAAATTTCACTTTATACTAATTAACGTAAGATAAGCAGTTAGCTTACTGAAGTATTCCCCTTTTTAATTCAAAAGAAAGAGGTGATAAACAGTGGGTCCTGTAACAACAAATCCCTGGCTTATAGCTGTGATTAACATGACCATCGTTTTCGGCGTACTGATTGCGCTGGGCGTGCTTATGAACTTGCTCCAGGTTATTGATCCTACCAAAAGTAAATAATGGTTTCAAAGCAGTGTCGCTGCTTTAAGCAGCTTCATCATAGAAAGATGTTTTTTATTTGTTCTATTTCTGCCAGCGCAGGCCTTGCAGGCTAGGGGAGACTGAGGG
>JAIHZV010000324.1 GCA_022718015.1 Phascolarctobacterium sp.
GCGCTGTTCGTATGCAGCGTGGACAGCACCAGATGACCTGTCAGCGCTGCCTGTACCGCAATGCCCGCAGTTTCCTCGTCACGAATCTCGCCCAGCATAATCACGTCGGGATCCTGACGCACAATCGCACGCAGGCCTTTGGCGAAGGTCATGCCGCTGCGACGGTTCACCGCCACCTGGTTAATTCCCGGCAGACTATATTCCACAGGATCCTCCAGCGTAATAATGTTGCGCGTCGCCGCATCCAGCTCGGCCAGCGTCGCATAAAGCGTCGACGTCTTGCCGCTGCCGGTTGGGCCGGTAAGCAGGATTAAGCCGTTCGGCTGCGTAAAAAGGCGGCGGTAGCAGGCAAGATTCGCCTGCGTAAAGCCCAGCTCCTCCAGCTGCAAAAGCTCCTGCTGCGCCAAAAGGCGAATTGCAATCTTCTCGCCTAAGGTCGTAGGAAGCGTCGACAAGCGCAGGTCGATATTGCGTCCGTCAAGCTCCAGCGCTATACGTCCGTCCTGCGGCACACGCTTTTCCGCGATATCCATATTCGCTGCCACCTTCAGCTGCGTCACGAGCGTGCTGTGCGCTGCCAGCGGCAGACGCACCAGCTCACGCAGCAAACCGTCGACGCGTATGCGCACACGCACAGCATCACGCATAGGCTCAAGATGCAAATCACTCGCGCCGGCGGCTACAGCCTGCTCTACCAGGCTCCACGCCAGCTTGTTGTTATTCAAAGCTTGCATATAAATCACCTCATCAAAAAAATTTTGAGCTTCTTCATTCATTCTACACAGCTTGCGCGAAAAAATCAAGTCGCAATTTAAAATTTTCTTTATTTTTACAATTTTCTCTTGAATTTTACCTAGGCATCGTGTACAATAAGAGCAAAAAATGAAAGGAGTCTTTCTATGAAAGCTTATCCGCAAATTATCTGTGCGCTCCTGCTGTGTCTAAACAACAGCACCTGCGCCGCAACGCTTACCAACCCCTTCGACAGCAGCCACCTGGCCGCTGTCAGCCAAACGCAGGCACTGAAAGCAACCGCTCCGTCCGCTGCTGCGCCTGCCCTACCGCTTACGCCAGCGGAAGCGTTCGCTACCTACGCTCTCAGCTACGCGCAAGCGAAGGACGTCTACGAAACGCTCAACGCCCTCTATCCAGGCAAGCTGGCACAGGACGCTGTCACCAACAGCATCATCTTCTGCGGCACGCCTGCCGCCCACGCCCAGCTGCAGGCTCTGCTCAAGCAGCTTGATAGCGCCACACAGCAGGTCACGCTTGAAGCGAAAATCATCGCCGTCAGCCGCGAAAACAGCAAGGACCTCGGCGTTAACTGGGAGTGGAACACGATTCC
>JAIHZV010000046.1 GCA_022718015.1 Phascolarctobacterium sp.
GCTTGATTTTGCCGTTTTTCTTGAACCCATTGATACCATGAAATATGAATATATCTCGCTTACGGACGCTTCTCGCTGGGGGCTGCTCATACCAGCAGACTGCGAGCTGGCGCAAAAGCAGTTCGTAGAAAAGCAAGACCTCGTCAAATATCCCTTGATTTTTCATCGTCGCAAAGGGCTGCAGCGCCTCATCTCCCGCTGGGCAGAGACGGACATCAGTAAGCTGAACATTGCTGCTACCTATAACGTTATTAACGGCTCACCTGCAAGATTTGTAGAAAGCGGTCTGGGATATTTCCTAACCACGGAGGATTTGCTTTCATCTTCTATAGATAAAGATTTATGCTTTCGTCCGCTTGAGCCGCCGCTGGAAATCCATTATGCGCTGATTTGGAAGCGCTACGCCTCCTTCAGCAAGGCGGCAGAAAAATTTTTAGAGCAGTTTGGCTGATAACTACACTCACTCTTTTCCTTTTAAATATTCCTTAAGCAAAAACGTACAGAAATAAGGGAAGGTATAAACGCCATCATTATAGCCAATATTACCACCCACAACCTTTATGCCAAACTTAATCTCGGGATACTTTTCGCTGCTAATCAAAGTCTTTAAAGAGCGTGCCATATTATTCGTCGACTTAACCTCAACAGGCACAAGACTTTCTGCTGTGCGCATAAAGAAATCCTCTTCCAGAGTCGAATCATCCTTCTTATAATAATATAAGCCACAGCCAGCTTTTTTCAAAGCCTCAGCCGCAATATTCTCATACAAGGCACCTTTATACACACCTAAATTTTTATTAGCGCGCAAATCATCCTGTGCTTCATCATCGAGCATAGCAACCAGCAGTCCCGTATCAGCCATATACAGCTTATATTTAGTATCGTCATAATTCCCCTTTAACGGCAGCTCAGGGAAAGACAAGCAGTAGCAGGCATTAATGATTCCTGCATCACAAAGCCATTCTATACAGCCACGATAATCCTTAAAGCGTGCTCCTGAAGCGACCTTGGAAATCTGAAACTTCTTATTATCCTTCGCTAATTGCGCAGGAATATGCTTAAATACATTCAGAATACGCGTCTGGTCCATCCCCTCAGCATATTTACGTATATCCTCTTCATAATCCGCCAACAGCTGTCTTTGCGTTTCCAGCGAGCCTTCAAAGGTCCCTCGTTCTATATATTCGCGTACCACCGCAGGCATGCCGCCTAAAATGCAGTACTCCGTAAACAGCTGCATAAAAACCTGCATTTCCACTTCACTAAAAGGCTTTAACGCATGCATATGCTCCAAAAAGCTGTCGCGTACAGATTTTGCATAACCTTTGGCCCACAAAAATTCCTCAAAGTCCAGCGAATACATTTCATAATCGGTTTTATAGCCGACACTGTTGCTCTCTATTTTTCTATAATTAATCCCCAGCATTGAACCGCTGCAAATCACATCGTAACGGCCATCAAGCTTGAAAAATTTTAACGCTGTAGCAATTTCAGGAAAATCCTGCAGCTCATCAAAAAAAATCAATGTCTTCTGCGGCACAAAGCTTTTGCTCGTATCCAGCAAAGAAATATTTTTTATGATAGCATCTGTATTATAGCCATCACCAGTAATCATCTTGTACTTTGGTTCTTCAACAAAATTTATATAAATAACGCTCTGATAATTTTGTTCAGCAAAACGTCTGATAGATTCTGTTTTGCCAACCTGACGTGGCCCTTTGACAATAAGCGGCTTATGGTTTTCATCGTTTTTCCATTGTTCAAGATAAGCATCTATTTTTCGTTCTAAATATACCAACTTCGTCTACCTCCTAACATTTTTTCTATTATACAACGTACGCGACATTTTCCGCAACAAAAAATGAGCCTATTTCCGCTACCTTACTACAATTTCATGAGCCTATTTTCGGCACCTCATCACTATTTCATGAGCCTATTTCCGCTATCTCACTACAATTTCATGAGGATATTCCTGCTGCAAGCATAGCAAAGGGACTGCTGCATTAAGCACATCAGCTTATGCAGCAGTCCCCTTTTAGCTTCCCTTTACTGATTCAGCAGCTCCTTTTCTTCCAGATAAACTGCCAAAAGCTGCGCAACCTTATTCACCAGCTTCAGGCAATTCTTTAAATGCTCACGTGTGTTGAACTCGTAAGGCATCAAATCACCACAAGCACAGGAGCCAAACTCTTTCGCAAAACGCTCATGAAACTCCAGCGTCAGCGGATAAATCTCTGCCAAAGGCTTGTCGCTTGGCTGATTGCGTCCCGCCAGCGTGCTGATAACCATTACGCAGCCTGCCATCGCGCCACACAAATCGCGTGCATGACCAATACCGCCACCAAAGCCGGAGCATAGACGAAAAGCGTTATCATCAATATCTACGCCTGCCTCCTTGCGGAAGGTTTCTACAATTGCTTCGCAGCAGTTATAGCCGCTCTTGAAATTGTTGCCTGCTGCCATACCGATTTTTTCGCTGAATTCACTCATGCTTTTCTCCTCCTTATATAGCAATGTAATAATGCTTACTTTTCATTGTTATCACTTTCAGTTGCATAAGGCCAGCCGCTCATGCCGCCCTCCAGACTATAAACATTACTGAAGCCACGTGCGCGCAGGATAACCTCCGCTTCGTAGCCACGCAAATCAATCTGGCAGGCTGTTACGACCTTCTGCTCTTTATCCAGCTTGCTGATATCAGCATTCCGCAGTGTATCAAGCGGCATGTTTACTCTTGACGGTATCCCGGCAATACGCTTAGCTGCCACCTCTGCAGGTGTGCGCACATCCACAAATAAATAATCATCCTGCTCTCGCTGCTTCTCAAATTCTACAGGGTTAATACTGCGCAGTTGTCCGTCCAGCTTATTTTGCAAAACATTGGCCGCTGTCGCAATGTTCTCTATCGGCGTATTAAACGGAGGTGCATAGGCGAGGTCCAGTCCCGACAAATCCTCCAGCGTTGCGCCCAAGGAAATCGCCGCCGCCAGCGTATCAATGCGCTTCGCTACGCTCGCGCCCACAGCCTGCGCTCCCAGCACACGGCCGCTGCCCTTTTCTGCCAGCAGCTTCAGCACAATACGCCCCACGCCCGGCATATATCCCAAACGGTCAAATCCCGGTACAACTACACTTGCAAAGTCAAGCCCTGCCTGCTGCGCCGTGCGCTCATTCAGGCCGGTTGCTCCAGCCTCCTGCGCAAAAAAGCGACAGGCTGCAGTTCCCATAACGCCGGGATATTTTTTCTGTGCCCCACAGATATTGTCTGCAATCACGCGGCCATGCTTGTTGGCAGTTGAACCCATAGGCACAAACACCTTGGCTTTGCTGACACGATGAGTATTTTCTGCGCAGTCACCGCCGGCATAAATAGCGCTGTCGCTCGTCTGCAAATATTCGTTGACCGCAATACAGCCGCTGGGCCCTATAGCAAGACCTGCCTCACGCGCCAGCTCTACGTTCGGACGCACGCCGACAGCAACAATAACAAGCTGCGCCGGTATTAACCTTTTATCCGTCTGCACGCCGGCCACTCTGCCATTTTCTACAGCAAAGGCTCCCGCCTTTTCCTCCAGATAAATATCCAGCAACGGATTTTTTGTATCTCGTAGCAGCAATGCACCCATATCCTCATCCAGCAGCTGCGGCAGCAATCTGTCCTGCTGCTCCAGCACGCTGGTGTGCAGGCCGCGACGCACAAAGGCTTCTGCTAACTCCAGACCAATAAAGCCTGCGCCAATGATAACTACGTCCTTCACACCGCCTTCAGCAATTTCCTTATCCACTGCCTCAACATCCCAAGGGAACCAGAAGCTGTGAATACCTGCAGCATCTGCATTAGGCAAGGGCAGCTTTACCGGCGTGCTGCCTGTTGCCAAAACCAGCACGTCATAAGCCAGCTGCTTTTGCTCGCCCCTTTCTACATAATGCACGCATTTATGCTCTCTGTCGATTTTCTGCACATTACAGCCGCAGCGGGCATCTACGCCCTTAACAGCTGCAAAATAAGAGCTGTCACGCAAAGCGCCCTGCGGTGTATGGTCAAAGCTGTTCATGCTCTTAACCTCACCGCTAATAAAATAAGGGAAGCCACACGCTCCATAGCTCAGCTGCGGTCCTCGCTCTAAGACAATAATCTCTGCCTCTGCATCCAGCCTGCGTAAGCGCGCTGCTGTTTTCATACCGGCAGCCACACCGCCGACTATTACTACACGTTTACTCATAATGTCACCTCCAGCTTACAAGCCGACGTTTTCTTACTATTACGAAATCTTTCTAGTCAAATAGCTCCGTCAGCAAACTATTACCCTACCTTCATTATAGCAAAACAGCCTGCGAAAGCAAGGCTCTGCAGACTGTTTAAGGAAAATATTATATGTTATTTTGCTTCGTAAACGCTCAGCGCCTCCAGCGCCAACGCATAGCCGGCAAAGCCAAGGCCGCAGATTTGGCCTACGCAGCCTGCCACCGTCACCGAATGATGACGGAACTCCTCACGCTGATGGATATTGCTGATATGCACCTCGATAGCAGGCAGGTTGACCGCCTTCAAGGCATCGAGAATAGCCACGCTGTAATGCGTGAACGCAGCAGGATTGATAACAATACCATCGAACTTGCCATAGGCCTGCTGAATCGCTGTCACGATATCGCCCTCATAGTTGCTTTGCAGCAGCTCCACCTGCACGCCCAGACGGTCAGCCGCCGACTGGATATAAGCACACAGGCTGTCATAATCCTCGCGGCCATAAATATTTTTTTCGCGAATGCCCAGCATATTGATGTTCGGGCCATTCAAAACTAAAATTCTACGCATCTTCATCCCTCCAGCTTCTCTGCTATCTGCAGCAGCCTGCGCAGCACGCTGCCAAAATCGCTATTATTTTCTATAATACAATCTGCATATTGACGATAAAGGTCAATACGCTCCGCATACAGATTAAAAATTCTCTGCTTGTCGTCAGCGAGCAGCGGACGCTCATCTCCCTCGATGCTGCCAAGGATATTCTCCGGCTTGCGGTCGATAAAAACAACTATGCCGCCGCGCTTCAGCAGCTCCATGTTTTCGGCGCGCTTCACCGCGCCTCCGCCTGTCGCAATAACCGCTCCGTCCAGCTCCGCTAAATACGCCAGCGTGCGCGTTTCAGCTGCACGAAAGGCGTCCTCGCTCTCCGCAAAAAAGCTCTTTATCGTGCGCTGCTCGCGCTCCTCCAGCACAGCATCGGCATCATAGAACGGCAGCTGCAGGCGCTTCGCCAGACGTTTGCCGAAGGTGCTCTTGCCGCAGCCAGGCATCCCAATCAACACGATGTTTTTCATATGCTCTTCTCCAGCTCCTGCATAATCCGCACGATAAGCCCGCTGTCATATTTTTCGCCCTGCCAGATTTCCTGCGCTGCTACTGCCTGCGCTACGAGCATAAAGAGTCCGTTGACGGCTTTCATTTTTGCTTCTGCTGCCTGCTTCAAAAACAGCGTCTGCGACGGATTATAAATCAAATCCACAGCCGCATCAAAGTTGCTGATTTCCTCTGCCGTAACAGGCGCAGCGTTCACTCTCGGATACATGCCCACCGGCGTGCAGTTGACAATCACGTCGCCGGTCAAAGCTGCCAAGCCATCATAATCAATAAATTTGCATTTCGGCGCCAGCTTGAGGAAGTCCTTATCAACATGCGCCACATCACGCGTAACCAGATACAGCTTGCCTACGCGCTTATCCGCCATATACTTGACAACAGCACGTGCCGCACCGCCAGTGCCCAGCACAGCGACACGCTTTGCACGCACGTCGATATCATTATATTCCAGCATTCTGCCAAAGCCGAAGTAATCAGTATTATAGCCTTCAGCACCATTTTCGCCAAACTTAATCGTGTTCACCGCGCCGATAGCCTTCGCCTCACGCGTAATGCTGTCGAGCAGCGGCATAACGTGCAGCTTATGCGGAATCGTCACGTTGCTGCCTGCGCACTCCTTGCGCAAAAGCTCCATGCGTGCAGGCAGCTCCTCCTGTGGCGTTTCCCACAGGCTGTAGTCGCCCTCTATACCGGTATATTTAAAGAACAGCTCATGAATCTGCGGTGACAGACTGTGTCCCAGCTTACCGCCCAATAATCCGTAATGCTTCATATTTTAATCCTTTCGTTCATAGGCACGGTAATTGCCCAAAATCTTGCAATAGGTGCTCTTCTCACGCACCTCGTCCATAACGTCTGCCACCAGCGGGTCGCTGAGGTTGCCTGTCACGTCGATATAGAAGAAATATTCCCAGGTCTTGCCCACAATCGGACGCGATTCCAGATTCAGCATATTCAGGCCCATGTGATAGAAGCTGGCCAGCATTTTATACAGCGAGCCTGTCTCGTGCTTCACAGCGACCAGCAGCGTAATCTTGTTGGCATCAGCAGAAATCTCCGGCTTTTTCGCGATAATGACAAAGCGCGTATAATTGTTGCTGTTGCTGTTAATCGCCGGAGCAATAATTTTCAGCTTGTACAGCTCCGCAGCCTGACGTCCTGCTATAGCGCCAAGCGTAATATCCTGCTTCTCGGCAACCTCCTCCGCGCTCTTAGAGGTACTGAAGTACGGCACCTGCTCGATTTCCGGATAGTCGCGCAAAAACTCCTTGCATTGCTTGAGTCCCTGCGGATGAGAATAGACAGTCTTAATTGTCTGCAGCGTCGCGCCATCACAGCCCAAAAGGTTCTGCTCAATCTTGACGCATTGCTCGCCGACGATGCTGCAATCATATTGGCGCAGCAGGTCATATACCTCGGTAATGCCGCCGGTAGAAGAATTTTCGATAGGCAGAACAGCATAATCCATGCTGCCGTCCGTCACGCTGGCGATAACCTCCTCAAAGGTGTTGTAGTGATGACGGAGATATTTTTTGCCATCAAAATAATCGCGCAGCGCCTGATGTGTAAACGAGCCCTCAGGTCCGAAGCAACCGACCTGATATTCATAATTATTGGCACCCTCGGCCAGCGCTGTTTCCTCCAATACGCAGGCCTGGTCGATAATGCCACGCATAATATTTTTAACGGCAACAGAATAATCCTTGTTTTCCAGAAAGCCTGCCACCTTATCAATAACCTTGGCCTCACGCGCCTTATCCTTTACCGGCAGGCCCTTAGCCTTTTTGTAGGCAGCCACCTGCATCACGAGCTGCAGGCGGTTTTCCAGCACCTCCGCGAGCTGCTGGTCCATACGGTCTATGTCCTTGCGAATAGTCTCTAAATCAAGTTCCTGCATCTTATTTCTCCCATTTCTTTGCTTCCAAAAGCAGGTCCCACAGCGTCCAGGCGATAACTGCTTCGATAACCGGAACAGCACGCTGTACAATGCAGGGGTCATGTCTGCCAACGATGGTCAATGTAGTATCCTTCTGCTCCTTGAGGCTGACGGTCTTTTGCTCACGCGCAATCGAAGGCGTAGGCTTGATGGCCACACGCAGCACCAGCGGCATGCCGTTCGTCAGACCTCCTGTAATTCCGCCGTTATGGTTCGTCAAGCATTCAACTCTACCGTCCACGTAATGCATAGCATCATTCGCCTCAGCGCCCGTCAGCGCAGCAAAGCCGAAGCCGTCGCCAAACTCCACGCCCTTCACGGCAGGAACGGAAAACAGCGCCTGACTCAAGCGGCTTTCCACCGAATCGAAAAACGGTGCGCCAATGCCCACAGGCAGATGCAGCGCCATCGCCTCAATCACGCCGCCCACACTGTTCAGCTCGGCCTTCGCCTGTAAAATACGCTGCTGCATCACCTCGCCCACAGCGTCATCCAGCACAGCAAAGCTTTTGCTGCCTAGCCGCTGCAGCTCGGCAGCCGTAATACCCAGCGAATCAAAGCGTTTTTCCTGCACATCCTGAATCTGCAAAATATGCGCACCAACGA
>JAIHZV010000325.1 GCA_022718015.1 Phascolarctobacterium sp.
CGGCTGCGGCAAGCCGACCTGCGGCCCTGGCTGCGACTGCGACCGTTTCCTGGAAATCTGGAACCTGGTATTCACTCAGTTCAACCAGATGCCTGACGGCACCTATCCGCCGCTGAAAAACAAGAACATTGATACCGGCGCCGGTCTGGAGCGTCTGGCAAGCGTTGTTCAAGGCAAGCCGTCCAACTTTGAGACTGACCTGATTTTCCCGATTATCGAGCACGCTGCTAAGGTTGCTAATGTTGAATATGGCAAGGATAAGGCTACCGACGTTTCCCTGAAGGTTATTGCTGACCATGTACGCAGCATGACCTTTATGATTGGCGATGGCATTCTGCCGTCTAACGAGGGCCGTGGCTATGTACTGCGCCGTATCCTGCGCCGTGCTATCCGTCATGCACGCCTTTTGGGCATCAACGAAATGTTCCTCTGCGGTGCAGTTGACGTTGTTATCGGTATGTTCGGCCATGCTTATCCGAACCTGGTAGAGAAGGCTGACTTCATTAAAAAGGTTGTAGAAATGGAAGAAACCAGCTTCCTGCGCACCCTGAAGCAGGGCTGCGAGCTGCTGAACGAAGAAATCGAAAAGCTGCAGGCTGCTAACAAAACCGTTCTCGACGGTGCAACTGCCTTCAAGCTGAACGACACCTTCGGTTTCCCCTGGGAGCTCACCGAAGAGATTCTGGAAGAAGCTGGCATGACCATGGATAAAGAGGGCTTCGACGCTGCGCTGGAGGTTCAGCGCAAAATGGCGCGTGAAGCACGTAATGATAAAGAGGGCCGTCCGGTTGTTTACAATACCAGCGGCATCAACGTCGGTGAGCTGAAGGTTGACGAAGCTGCAACCAGCGCTAAAATCGTAAAAATGTATCCTGCACACGATGCACAGCCGATTGATAATGCTGCTGACGGCACTGAGGTTGCAGTTATCTGCGACGTAACCGCTTTCCATGCTGAGGGCGGCGGTCAGCTGGGCGATATCGGTACGATTACTGCTCCGACCGGTGTTATCGCAGTAAATGTAACCAAAAAGCTGCCTGATGGCGCAGTAATTATGGTTGGCTCCGTAACCGAAGGCACTGTTGCTGTTGGCGACGAGGTAACCTTTGCTGTAGACAAGGCACGTAAGCTCGATATTGCACGTAACCACACTGCAACCCATCTGCTGCATGCTGCACTGAAGCAGGTTCTGGGCAGTCACGTTAACCAGGCAGGCAGCTATGTCGGCCCGGACCGTCTGCGTTTTGACTTCTCTCACTTCTCTCAGGTAACTGAGGCTGAGCTGAAGGAGGTTGAAGCAATCGTTAACGAGCAGATTCTTGCAAGCAAGGGCGTAC
>JAIHZV010000326.1 GCA_022718015.1 Phascolarctobacterium sp.
TTTCATTGTATATTATTCTTTTATTGTAACTTTGTATAAATATTCAACACCAAGTGTGGAATAAGACCGAATTTTCATTAGCCATAAAGACTGTCAAAAATGTTTTGCCCCCACACTTCTTTCATCAGAAACCGGATAGCTCATTGGGCATAGACCCCGCATTTCGCAATGATGGCTCACGATGTTTGATGTTGTTTTAAATATATCGCATTATATGAATTACGTAGGTATTGATGTCAGCAAGGCGACTTTTGTAGTCGCTTATTCATCTGCCAAAGGCAGTGAAACGAAAACGTTCGAGAACACCACTAAGGGTGTCCACAAGTTCATCCAGACAATCACTCCTGAAGACACACACTGTGTCATGGAAGCGACTGGCAACTACAGCATGCTGCTTGTTTACTTGCTGTCCAAAGCTGGTATTACAGTCAGTATGGAAAATCCTCTCAAGATAAAGAACTTCGCACGTGTCATGCTCTCCGTTGTCAAGACAGACAAGATTGACGCACGCATGATAGCCATGTATGGTGAGAAGATGAATCCTGCGCCATTTAAACTCCGTAGCGATTCTTTGATGGTGCTCAAGCAGAAGCGCACAGTATTACGGCAACTGAAGAAGCAACTCAATGCCAACACAAACCTTCAGGAGTCTATGGAAGCACTGCCATTCATTGATTCGGTGTGCAAGAAGATTCTCGACAAAACCGTGAAGTTTCTAAGGAAACAAATCCAGGAGATGGAAGAGGAACTTTCTTCTCTTGCAAACATCGAGTACAAGAAGCAAATGGACTTGTTGACATCAATAAAGGGTATTGGTGTAACATTAGCCACTGCGCTTATTGTCGCAACTGGTGGGTTCACTTATTTCGACAATGCCAAGCAACTAACTCGTTATTTGGGTTTGTCGCCAACTTATCAACAGTCTGGCACATCCGTCAACCTCAAAGGGCATATAAACCGCAATGGTGACTCATACCTACGCAGTCAACTCTATGTTGCCGCTTTCTCGTCCTTGCGCTGTAACACGGAGTGCAAAGCTTGCTTTGACCGTCTTCGTGCCAATGGCAAGCCTGGTAAAGTCGCTGTCGTTGCTGTAGCAAACAAACTTGTAAGACAGGCTTTTGCCGTAGTCACGCAGGGCAAGGAATACGTTGACGGTTTCATTTCCGCCAAGAAATAAAACACCCCTTGCGGAGGGAACGCCGAGCGGCAAGGGGCTGCGCAGTCAGCCCCGACGAGCGGACAGGAGAATTATGCGCTGTTCTGTGCATAAATATTTAAATCTCCGTTAATTTTATTCAAAAATTTATTATAGCTCAT
>JAIHZV010000047.1 GCA_022718015.1 Phascolarctobacterium sp.
CATATATTTTGCTTTCTGATAGAGTACACGACCGGCTTCGGTGAGCAGAATCTGTCTGCTGCCGCGGGTGGTGATAATCAGCTTGGTGCCGAAGTAGTTTTCTAATGAACGCAGCTGTTTGCTGAGAGCTGGCTGGGCGATATGCACAAAGTCAGCAGCACCGGTAAAGCTGCCTGCTTCAATAATTGCTAAGAAATTACGATAATTGTCTAGTTCCATATAAGCCTCCAATCAAAAAACAGTTCTATAGAATTAGCAGTAACTACTAAATAATAGAATTAGTCTACCATAAGAATCGACATATTTCAAGGATTTTTCTGCAACATAGTCCAAAAAAGAATAAAAAAGCAATAGCAATTTCTCATATCTTCAATTCCAATCAGGTATTTTTCTTATTTGGCAATATCTGTTATACTAAACGCGTAAAAACCAAACGGCTTTTACAGGAGTACTTTGTATAATTGATAGTGAAAAGAAAAGGAGCGAAGTTATCATGGCTGAATTTAGTGTAGCAGTCGAGAAAGTTGAAAAATCTAGTTTGTTTGGTCACCTGTGTCGTCAACGTAACGATGCAGCAAAGGTTTTCCCGCATCGTGGTGAAAAAGGCTTTGGCTTTAGCAAAAGAGTACAGGGCTATAAGCTCAATGCAGCGTCTTTAAAAGCGCTGAAAAGAGGCTGATACTGATGGGCATTCAGGGATTGGTCTTGCATTTCGTCGAGATTTTAGACAGAGATTTTTATAACAAGTATCTGAAGAATGTATTGTTATAACGTTTGCATATACGCCAGCTGAACATAAGACTTAGGGACAGGTCTTGTGAGCAGCTGGCTTTTTGCTATCCAAAGCTATGCAAAATGGTTATATTTTTTATGCGAAACCAGTATTTTTATTTTTAGGTATTTTGTAGTATAATCTTTGACTGCGTGCTCTGGCTTAAGTAACTAAATTATATCATAAAGTATATAACTTAAATTCCAATCAGGTATTTTTCTTATTATGGAATATGTTGTATAATCAGTGGCAGTGAAAGGCACTCTCCAATATGAACTAGAAAGGAGCTGATACGTTTTGGATATTGCACTTATCATGAATGATGAAAAAGAAGATTCAAAGATTCGGGAGTACCTGAAACAAGTAGACAAAAAGTTTTACTATCGAGCTATCGAGAATAGAAAAAAGGAAGGCAAGGTCTTTCCTCATCGTGGTGAAGATGGCAAGCTTTTCGTTAATACTTTTCAATATGTAAACTTATTCAAGAAGAAATAATGGAGGGACAATTCTTATGACACCGGCAATTAAATGCTTAATTCTGCTGGCGGTGGTTGCACTGTTATTTGTAACCGAAATGATTCCGCTGGCTATGACTGCCGTACTGGCAGCTATCGCTTGCAGCGCTTTGGGCCTGGTTCCGGAAAACCAGATCTTCCTTGGCCTTGCAGATTCTACTGTAGTTCTTTTTGGTGGTATGTTCGTCGTAGGTGCTGCGATGTTCTACACCGGTCTTGCACAAAAAGTTGGCGGCGCAGTTGTTAAACTGTTCGGTACTAATGAAAACAGCCTTATGTTTGGTCTTATGGTTATTGCGGCTGTTATGTCTGCGTTCCTGTCTAACACTGGTACTACTGCCTGCCTGATTCCTGTAGTTATGGGTATCTGCGCACAAGCAAAGCTTTCTGCTTCCCGTCAGCTCATGCCGTTGGCCTTCGCAGCTGGCCTGGGTGGTACCTGCACCCTGATTGGTACCCCGCCTAACATTCTGGCAAACGTTGCTCTGAAGGCAGCTGGTATGCCGGAACTGCAATTTGGCTTCTTCGAATATGCGTATATCGGTATTCCTATTACTGTTGCAGGTATCGTTTATATGATGTTCGTTGGCAAATACATTTTGCCGGCTGGCACTACTGAGGACGTTGCTGATGTAGAGCAAGAGATTGATGCTACTAATGCAACTCCGAGAAAACAACTCATCTGCGGTATCATCATGATTGGTGTTATTGGTTCTATGGCAACCAGCATCGTTCCTCTGGAGCTTGCTGCTGTTGTCGGAGCGGTACTGTGCGTATTGACAGGCTGCATCACTGAAAAACAAGCCTATAACTCCATAGACTGGATTACAATCTTCCTGTTCGCAGGCATGATTCCTGTAGCAACTGCTATGAACACCAGCGGCGCTGGCAAGCTGATTGCTGAAGCAACCGTAAACATGATGGGCGGCAATCCGTCTCCTTATCTGGTAACCGCAGTACTCTTTGGGCTGGCTGTTGTTCTGACTCAGTTCATGTCTAACACCGCTTCTAAAGCTCTGCTGTGCCCGGTAGGCATCGCACTCTCCGCACAAATGGGTGCATCTCCGAAGGCTGTACTGATGGCAATTCTGATTGCTTCCAGCTGCGCATTCGCTTCTCCGGTAGGCACTCCTCCGAACACCCTGGTGCTTGGCCCTGGCAAATACAAATTCCTGGACTATGTAAAAGCTGGCGGCGGTCTGGTAGCTGTATGCATGGTTGTAGCTATCGTAGTTATTCCTATCGTATGGCCGTTCTTCCCGACAGCAGCTTAATTTCTTAAAGTAGACAAATCATCACCATTCTTACAATTAAATAGATTCCTTCTTTTTCCTTGATATATTTGCTTAGGGGACATTGGCAATATACAAAGGATATATAAGTGGAGCAGCCCTCGGACGCGTTGGGACAGAACGCGAAAGAGGGCTGTTTTTTTGCTTGTTGCATACAGAAAATGCTTATGCTAGAATTGATGTAAGAGGAGGCGATGATAATGAATTTAAAAAAGACAGCAGTATGCTTATGTATGATGATGAGCTTTATGAATATGGCGTATGCTTTTCCTATGCATATAGAAACATATAAGAGCAAAATTAAGAGCAGCCAGGAGAAATCCGCGTCATATATGAAGGATTATGAGCGAGGCTATGCTTTAGCAAAGCTTGGCGTGGATTTAGTGAATGCTGCCTTGCACAATGATTATGCAAGCTACCGCAAGCTGGTAGGAGCGTCTCCAAGAAACACGCCGACTTTTATTGGCATTTATTTTTATAATCCTCGCAATGACTTTGAAGAAGAAAGCAGACGCGCTTTTGAAAATTTGAAGGTGCTGCTCAATGCTGTAGGAATAAAAAAAGTAGAGCTGTTCGATAAAAATAATAATTATGCAGCTTTGGGAAAAAGTAATTCTGACAGCAGATATAAGTCTATAACAGTTTACTGGCTAATAAATAATGAAAGGCTCATGGTGCCGCAAGTATTTGCTTTCGAAAAAGATGGGGAATGGAAAATAAATCAGTTCCTTTTAGGCAGAGCAAGTTATTCGAAAGAAAATATTTTGCATGCAGAAAAAAATGCTCAAAAGGTTATCCAAGCTTTAAAGAATGGTGATTATGAAGCGTACCAGAAGAGTTTTTTAGGTAATAATGCGAAAAAAAGATTATCAGCACGCAATTGTCGAGAGTTGCAGCAGCTGCTGGAGAAAAATAAATATAAGGTTACCTTGACCTATGAATGTTATCCTTTTTTTGAGATTACAGCATTTTTTCACGATCCCAAAACCCAGAAGCAGGCAGGAATAATATATTTGTATTGTGATAATCAAGGAAATATTGTCGATATTGACAATAAGCTTGGAGCGCATGATTACAAGCAGCAGAGATTGGCGATAGTAGATAATATTTTGCGCGCTAAATATATTACTGGCGATAATGACGCTTACGAAAAAAATTTGACAAAACTTGCTTTGGCTGATGCCAAAATTGATTTTACGCCGCGAGACTATGAAGCAGCAAAAGAGGTTTTTATAGGCGTACACTTTAATACGAATAAGGCACCGCTGATTAAGCTTGTGGATATGGGTATCAATATGACTAGGGCGGAGGCTGCTTTGTATAGGGCCAGTTTTGCTGATGGCAGTACGCAGGATTTTCTTTTTGTTTTTGATGACAGCCTGTTGCAGCCTAAATGTGTTTATTGGGAAGCTTATACAGTAAATGAGGAAAATGACATAGGCTCTAAGCTATGGAAGGAGGCTGAGGAAAAGTACAAAAATAATCCGGACAGATATGCGTGGAGGCATAAAGTTTTGGATTGGTAATGCTGTGATAGTGGAAGCCGATAGTGAAAAGCTTATTTGCTGTTTATGTCTGCTGAATATTGTAGAAGCTGCAAAGAAACCGCAATTTAAATGTAAAAAGCAAACCACCTTATATGCTGCGATTGTGTAGTATATAAGGTGGTTTTTAGCTATAAATATTTATCTGTTTTTATACCAAACCCAGCCATTTCCAATAGGTGCTGCCGAGCAACATGATGAGCGCGAAGCCGATGAGCGTCAGCGGGATGCCGCTGCGCACGAAGTCACGCACTTCGAAGGTGTTCGTGCCGTAGGCAATCATGTTTTGTGGCGCGTTGACAGGCAGGATGAAGCCGAAGCTGACAACGTATTGCAGAATCATGGTCATGCCGATGACATTGACGCCAGGAGTTTTGAGCTGCTGCAAGACGGAGATGATGATGGGAATGATGGCAGAGGCAAGACCGGCGGCGCTGGCAAAGCCCATATGCACGATAATCAAAAACAGCGCCATAATTGCCAGAACCGTGAGCGTGGTGGAGTCGGCGAGGTTAAAGGTGGAGACAATAACGTTTGCCAGCCAGGTGGCAGCCTTCGTAGACAGCAGCGCACTGCCGAGGGAGATGCCTACGCCGAAGAGAACAACGGTACCCCAGTTGATTTTGTTGACAACCTCGTTCCACTGCATAACGCCGATTTTGGGCAGCATAAGCAGAGTGATAGCGACCATCGTTGTGGTGGAGGTGTCAATTACGTGCAGCTTTTTCTCTGTCGTCCATAAAATTAGCAGGCAGATAGAGATGACGAGCAGCTTGATTTCGTTAGTCGTGATTTTGCCCATGTCTGCTAAAAGCTTTTTGACGGTTTCTTTGCCGCCGGGGATTTCCTTGATTTCCGGCGGCATGAGGAACATCATGACATGGTAAAGCGCAAAGCTCATCAGAATAGCAAAGGGCGCAGCGGCGATGAACCAGTCCATCCAGGAAATATCTACGCCAAGTTGGGTGCGGATGAAGTTTACGGCAACCATATTTTGCGCAGCCGCCGTTTTAATGCCGACGTTCCACACGCTGTCAACCTGTGCAACGGTAATCATGAGCATGCCGGCGAAGCGGCTTTTAAGCGGTACGCCGAAGGCGCTAATCATGCCGAGAACGATGGGCACGAGGCAGGCCACACGTGCTGTCGTGCTGGGGACGAAGAAGCTGAGGATAAAGCCGCAGCAGATAACGCCTATGACAACGTGATTAGATTTTGTACCGAGCTTTGATAAAACAGTGAGCGCAATACGCTTGTCCAGTCCAGTCTTGGTCATGGCGGCAGCTAAAAACAAGGCTGCGCCGACAAGGCAGAAGGCTGTGCTGGAAAAGCCCTTGAGTCCCATGGCAAGACCGGCGGCAGTGCCGAAGATTTTTCCTGTTGCCGGGTTAGGTGCAAAGCCGATTAATAGAGCCATGAGCGCAATGATGACGCCGGCGCTTACCGGATAGGAGATGGCGGTTGTTGCCCAGACGATGACGGAAAAGACCATGATGCCAAGCATACGATGTCCGGCAACGGAAAGACCGTCAGGCGTAGGCAGGGAGACGATGACGCAGAGGACAAGCAGCGCCAGGTAGAAGCCGTACTTTTTGAAGAAGCCTTCATCAGTCGCGGCTACTGTTAGTGTTTTTTCTTTTTCTTTCATAAATATTCACCCCTCAGAATAAAATAAAGTATAAAACGAAAAAACTCCGACGAACCAACATTGGTTTATCGGAGTTATCCTTATTTATAGTATAACTCTTGCTTTTATGATTATGCAAGTGTTTTTTACTAGCGCTTGACAAAAGGCCGCTTTGTGTAAAGAGCATTACACTTATAATAATCTATAAGTGAGCGCATATTCACAATAGAATCAGAAAATTTTATTTTCCTACTAGAAGTATTTTCCGTTTTCATGTAGAATACATGTATAAAGCAATTTTAGGTCAAGGTTGTTTTATATCCTTTGCGAAGGAGGGAAAGACGATGATTTATAATTATTATCCTGGCTGTACGCTTTCCACGAAGGCAAAGCAGCTGGATATGGCGGCACGACGCTGTGCTGAGGTGCTTGGCTTTCCGCTGGTAGAGCTGCCGGAGTGGCAGTGCTGCGGCGCGGTTTATCCGATGGCACCCGATGCTATTGCCGAGCGTTTGAGTGCAGTGCGTGCGCTGGTGGCTGCGCGTGCGAATGGCGGCGTGCTTGTTACGCTGTGCAGCGCGTGCTACCATGTTATTAAGCGTGTGAATCACGATATGGCGACGAATGCAGATATACGCCGCAAGGTAAATAATTATTTGCAGTTAGAGGAGCCTTATGCCGGTGAGACGCAGGTTTTACATTATCTTGAGGTTTTACGTGACGAGGTCGGCTGGGAAAAGCTGGCGCAGCTGGTGAGCCATCCGCTTAAGGAACGCAGAGTAGGTGCGTATTATGGCTGTATGCTGCTTAGACCGGGAGCGGTTTTGGCCCTCGATGACGTAGAGAGTCCAAGTATTATGGAAAAGCTTATCAAGGCCTTAGGTGCAGAGCCTGTTATGTACAGCCTGCGCAATGAGTGCTGCGGCGGCTATCTGGCGCTGGAGGACAAATCGCAGTGCGAGCTGCTTGTCAGCGAAATCAAGGCTAATGCTGCGAGCTGCGGTGCGCAGGAGCTGGTTACGGCCTGTCCGCTGTGCGCTTATAACCTTACGGCGAATGATGCGGCAGGCGGTGTGCCGACACGCTATTTTACGGAGCTTTTAGCTGAAGCGCTGGGCGTTGCCGGTGGCGAAGGAGGTGCAGAGTAATGGTCATTGATGAAAAGCAATTGACAGAGGATATTCTGCGTCTTGCGGCTACCGACGTGCGCCGTTGTATGCAGTGCGGCCGCTGCAGCGCGAACTGCGCCGCAGCCCTGAACATGGACCTTCTGCCACACCGCGTAGTGTGGGAGCTGAGTAATGGACATGCGTCCGAGCTGCTGGCAGCTGAGTCGCCGTGGAAATGCTTATCGTGCATGGCGTGCGAGGAGCGCTGTCCGCGCGGCGTTAGTCCGGCACGCATTATGGAGGCTTTGCGTCTGCTGCAGATTCGTCAGCAGGGCAAAAACAAGCTTGCTGCCGAAAGTCTGGAGCATTATCCGAGCGATATGCCGCAGCAGCTTTTAGTGGCAGCGTTTAGAAAATATAATAAATAGGGGGAAGCTACGTGCAAAAGATAGGTGTTTTTGTTTGTTGGTGTGGCAGCAACATCGCCGGCACGGTAGATGTTGCCCAGGTGGTTGAGGCAGTACGCCAGATTCCGGACGTTGCCTATGCCATTGATTATAAATATATGTGCTCGGAGCAGGGGCAGGAGCTGATTCGCAAGGCTGTAGCTGAATATAAGCTGGACAGACTTGTTGTGTGCAGCTGCTCGCCGCGTATGCACGAGGCAACCTTCCGCAAATGCGCGGAGGGCGTGGGGATTAATCCCTACATGGTAGAGATTGCCAATATCCGTGAGCAATGCTCCTGGGTATTGAAGGATAAGGAGGAAGCGACAGCTAAGGCGATTAAATTGGCTAAGGCCGCTATCGCTAAGGTGCGCTTCAACGGAGCGCTGAAGCCAGGCGAAAGCCAGGTGGTGAAGCGTGCGCTGGTTATCGGCGGCGGTATTGC
>JAIHZV010000327.1 GCA_022718015.1 Phascolarctobacterium sp.
CGCAACCTCAGCCAGGAGCTGGGCACGCGTCACCGTGCAGCCATCGGTATGTCGGAGCAGTCCGATGCGATGGTGCTGGTTGTCAGCGAGGAAACGGGCACGATTTCTATTGCGCGCAACGGTGAGCTGATGCGTTATCTGACTGTTGATGACGTGAAGGACATTTTGCGTACAGCTATTTTCAAACCTCATACGACGGGTAAGAATTCAATTGTTGATAAATTGAAGAATTTGTTGGGCGGTGAGAAAAAATGAGACTTCTGCAAAGACTGGCACGCAAGGAAAATATATTTGCCCGCATTATCTGCCTGCTGATTGCCTGCGCTATGTGGGTTTATGTGATGACAGACCAGAACCCGATTGTGGAGCGCAGTGTGGAGGTGCATCTGCAGCAGAACAATCTGCCGAACAATATGATGGTGTTCAATGCGCCGGAGAAGATTCTGGTGCGTGTGCGCGGCTCGCGCACGCAGGTGATGGCGGATAATCTGGATAAGCAGATCAGTGCTTCTATTAATCTGAAGAATATTACCGAAGGTCAGCAAAGCCTGCCTATTACTGTCACCTATGCCGGTGGCGAGGTGGTTACGGTGACGCCGAAGGAGGTTTCTATCTACGTTGATACGGTCAGCGAGAAGAAGGTTCCTGTGACGACGCGTATCGTGGGCGCTGTTTCCAGCGATATGACGATCGGTACTAGTGTGATTACGCCGCCGGAGGTTACGCTGCGTGGCGCAACGCACCGTATTGATAAGGTGAACAAGGTCGTAGCGCCGATTGACGTTACTGATCATACCGGCAGCTTCGAGGCAGAAAGCGATCTTGTTGCTGTGAGCGACGATGGCTATGATATCCCGAATATGAGAATTATTCCGGAGCGAGTTATGGTGCAGGCCACGATGGTCAGCCAGATGCTGTCGACAAATGTGCCGGTGAAGCTTGTTATGACCGGCGAGCTGCCTAAGGGCATTGTAGTGACAAAAACAGAGATTCTTCCGGAAAGCATCCGCATTACGGCGCCGCCTTCTGTGCTCAAGGAGCTGAAGGAGGTCAAGACGAAGCCTATGGATATCAGCAAGCTGGATGGCAGCGTGGTGAGCGCTGTGGAGCTTGATTTGCCGGAGAAGCTTATTCCTGAGCTGCGCACGGTGCAGGTAAGGATTTCGGTAGAAAGGCAGAGTTGAGTAGACGATGAAGCTAAAAATTAATAATGTGCGCATCAGCCTGCTGCATGAGCAGAGTCTGGAGCAGGCTGTCTGCAAAAAGGTCGGTATTTCTCGGGAAATGCTGGGCGGCGTGCAGATTCTGCGTAAGGC
>JAIHZV010000048.1 GCA_022718015.1 Phascolarctobacterium sp.
TACCTTCTGCAGCCGGTTTCAGGAATACACGGCCTGCGCCGAATACACCAATGATTTCATGAGGAATGGTAGTACCAACCAGCGGTACAGTAACCAGGTTTTTCTTAGCGTCTTCAACGCCTTTGCGAATAGCTTCAGGAACCTCTGCAGCTTTACCCAGGCCCATGCCTACATGACCATTTTCATCACCTACAACAACAAGTGCAGCGAAGGAGAAACGACGTCCGCCTTTAACAACCTTAGCAACACGGTTGATGAAAACGACTCTTTCTTGTAATTCGTTTTCTTTATTTTCGAAGTTCGCCACTTTATTTCCTCCTTCTCTTAGAATACCAGGCCAGCTTCGCGAGCAGCTTCAGCCAGGGCAGCTACACGACCATGGTACAGATAACCACCACGATCAAATACAACTTCTTTAACACCCTTAGCCAGTGCAGCTTCAGCGATTGCTTTGCCTACAGCTTTAGCAGCCTCAATGTTGCCGCCGTAGTTTTCTTTCAGATCTTTTTGAACGGTGCTAGCAGCAGCGATGGTTTCGCCGGTCTCATCGTTAATTACCTGAGCATAAATGTTGGTCAGGGAACGGTATACGTTCAAACGAGGTCTTTCTGCTGTACCGATAATATATCTACGAGAACGGAGATGACGTTTTTGACGTTTCTCGTTTTTATCAACTCTGTTAAGCAAGAGTTTCACTCCCTTCTTTTAGAAATTATTTTTTGCCTTTCGCGCCAGCTTTACCAATCTTACGACGAACATGTTCGCCCTCGTAACGGATACCTTTACCTTTGTAAGGTTCAGGCGGACGCAAAGTACGGATTTCAGCAGCTACAGCACCTACTACTTCTTTATCAGCACCGCTAACAACGATTTTGTTCGGAGCGGGAACTTCAAAAGTAATACCAGCAGGCGGCTCTTTTACAACCGGGTGAGAGAAACCCAGAGTGAAGTTAATGTTTTGGCCTTGCTTAGCAGCACGGTAGCCAACGCCATTAATTTCCAGAGATTTGCTGAAGCCTTGGGTTACACCAATGATCATGTTGTTGATCAGGGTACGGGACAGACCATGCAGAGAACGGTTTTCCTTCTCATCATCCGGACGCTCAACGGTGATTACACCGTTGTCCATGGTCAATTTCATGTTTTTATTGATTTGGCGAGCTAATTCGCCTTTAGGACCTTTAACGGTCACGTGATTATCTTCAATAGTAACTGTTACACCAGCGGGAACAGTAATTGGCATCTTACCAATTCTAGACACGTACGAGCACCTCCTATCTTTTTAGTATTACCATACGTATGCAAGAACTTCGCCGCCCAAGCCTGCTTTACGAGCAGCTTTGTCGGTCATCAAGCCTTGGGAAGTAGAAATTAATGCGATACCCAGACCTCCGAGGACTCTAGGCAGTTGGTCTTTTTGAGAGTATACTCTCAGACCAGGTTTGGAAATACGTTTAATACCGGAGATAACTTTCTCTTTGTTTGCACCGTATTTCAGGCTGACGCGGATAACATTTTGTTTGCTGTCAGCAATAACTTCGAAATCTTTAATGAAACCTTCGGCTTTCAGGATTTCTGCAATAGCAACTTTAATCTTGCTGCCGGGGATTTCAACTTTATCATGATGAACTGAATTTGCATTACGAATACGAGTAAGCATATCAGCAATCGGGTCAGTCATTACCATACTTAAATACCCTCCTTCCTTGTTGTCTGTATTACCAGCTTGCTTTAGTTACGCCCGGAATAGCTCCTTTGTAAGCATATTCACGGAAGCAGATACGGCAGAGGCCAAATTTACGCATATAGCCATGAGGTCTGCCGCAGACTTTGCAGCGGTTATAATGGCGAACTTCAAATTTCGGTTCACCTTTCCATTTTTCGATCAGGGCTTTTTTAGCCAATGTGTTCCCTCCTCACTTATGCGCCGAACGGCATTCCGAGGAGTTTGAGCAGCTCTCTAGCTTCCTCGTCTGTCTTAGCGGTAGTCACAATGATGATATCCATGCCACGAACTTTGTCGATCTTATCATATTCGATTTCCGGGAAAATCAATTGTTCTTTCAGACCCAGTGCGTAGTTGCCGCGGCCGTCGAATGCAGAAGCACTTACACCACGGAAGTCACGTACGCGCGGAAGAGCGAGATTCATCAGTTTATCAAGGAAATAGTACATACGGTCACCACGCAGGGTTACTTTAGCACCCAGAGGCATACCTTGACGTACTTTGAAAGCTGCGATGGATTTTTTAGCTTTGGTGATAACAGGTTTTTGACCTGCGATCATGGTCATATCAGCAACTGCGCTCTCCAGAGCTTTGCTGTTGCCTACTGCTTCGCCAACACCCATGTTGATGACAACTTTCTCGATTTTAGGGATTTCCATTACGTTTTTATATTGGAATTTATCATGAAGAGCTTTAGCTACTTCAGATACATATTTTTCTTGCAATCTGGTCTTTGCCATTCAGTTATTTCCTCCTTTCCCGGAAAATTATTTATCGATTACTTCACCGCATTTTTTGCAGGTTCTTACGAATGCACCAGCAACTTCGGTCTTTTTAATACGGGTAGCTTTTTTGCAAGCCGGGCATACCAGCATTACTTTAGAGGAAGCAAGCGGAGCTTCTTTAGTAATGATGCCGCCTTGAGGATTTGCCTGAGACGGTTTGGTATGACGTTTTACTTTATTTACGCCTTCAACAACCACTTTGGCTTTCTTAGGCAGAGCTTCAACGATCTTACCTTGTTTGCCCTTATCCTTACCGGACAGAACAAGAACGGTATCGCCTTTTTTAACATGCAGCTTTACAGCATTTGCCATGTCAAGAACACCTCCTTACAGTGCGTTATCTAAATTTCTTACAGCACTTCCGGTGCCAGAGAAATGATTTTCATGAAGTCTTTTTCACGGAGTTCGCGAGCAACAGGCCCAAAAATACGGGTGCCGCGCGGGCTCTTGTCGTCTTTAATTACGACAGCAGCGTTCTCGTCAAAACGGATGTAGGAGCCGTCAGCACGACGAACACCTTTAACGGAACGAACAACAACTGCTTTAACTACGTCGCCTTTTTTTACAACGCCACCGGGTGATGCATCTTTAACAGCACATACGATAACGTCACCGATATTAGCATATTTACGGTAAGAACCGCCTAATACACGGATACACATAACCTTCTTAGCGCCGGTGTTATCACCAACATTAAGGATAGTTTGTTGTTGTATCATGGATTTCCCTCCCTTGCCGGACTAAAACTTCGGCAAAATTATTTTGCACGCTCTAAGATTTCAATAACGCGCCAGCATTTATCTTTGGACAGCGGACGAGTTTGCATAATTTCAACTACGTCGCCAACATGTGCTTCGTTATTTTCATCATGAGCTTTAAATTTAATAGTATGTTGTACGCCTTTTTTGTACAGCGGATGCTGAACGAAACGTTCTACTGCAACTACGACAGTTTTCTGCATTTTATCGCTGACAACTTTACCAACACGGGTAACACGTGCGTTTCTTTCTTCGGTCACGACTGTTTCCTCCTTGTTATACTTCAAAACAGTTAAGCCTGGAGCTCACGTTCACGCTGGATTGTTTTGATACGGGCAATGGATTTCTTTACCTCACGAATTTTCATCGGGTTTTCACATTGACCGGTTGCCATTTGAAAACGCAGGTTGAAGAGCTCTTCTTTCAAATCTGCCAATTTGGTGTCTAACTCAGCAGCAGACAATTCACGAATTTCTGTTGTTTTCATTAAGCTTCACCACCCTTTTCTTGTGCGGCAGCTTCAGCTTCCTGTTGAGCGCGAGTTACAAACTTGCATTTGATAGGCAGTTTGTGGCTAGCGAGACGCATTGCTTCTTTAGCAACTTCTTCGCTAACACCGTTCATTTCGAACAGTACGCGACCAGGTTTAACTACTGCTACCCAGTACTCCGGAGAACCTTTACCAGAACCCATACGAGTTTCAGCAGGTTTTGCAGTAATCGGTTTATCCGGGAAAATTTGAATCCAAACTTGACCGCCACGTTTGATGTAACGAGTCATAGCAATACGAGCTGCTTCAATCTGGCGGTTGGTAATCCAAGCGGGCTCCAAAGCTACCAGACCAAAATCGCCATGAGCGATTCTGTTACCACGCATAGCGCGGCCAGTCATACGACCTCTATGTTGTTTACGATGTTTAACTCTCTTCGGTAATAACATGTCTGATTATGCCTCCTTTGCCGGAGCAGCTTTAACTGCTTCTTTTTCAGGAAGAACTTCGCCTTTGTAAATCCATACCTTAATGCCGATGCGGCCATAAGTGGTATGAGCTTCTGCAGTGCCATAATCGATGTTAGCACGCAGAGTATGCAGAGGAATGCTGCCTTCACGATAGGATTCGCTACGAGCGATTTCAGCACCGCCGAGACGACCGCCGCAGGTAATTTTGATACCTTTAGCACCCATACGCATGGTACGGCCAACACATTGTTTCATAGCACGACGGAAAGCGATACGGCGTTCCAGTTGAGCTGCGATATTCTCTGCAACCAAGGTTGCGTCCATATCCGGGGTTTTAACTTCTACGATATTGATGTCGATAGCGCTTTCAGTCATTTTCTTCAGGTCGGATTTCAGCAGTTCAATGTTGCTGCCTTGACGACCGATTACCATACCAGGTTTAGCAGTATGGATGGAAATGCGGGCTTTGTTGGATGCGCGTTCGATTTCTACTTTAGAAATGCCGGACAGGAACAGTTTTTCTTTAATAAATTCACGGATTTTGATATCTTCTAACAAGAATTTCTCATAGTCTTTATCAGCGTACCATTTGGAATCCCAGCCTTTGATAACGCCAACACGGAGACCATGCGGATTAACTTTTTGACCCACTATCTTTTCCCTCCTTCTGACGGGATATTATTTTTCTTTAACTGCTACAGTTACGTGGCTAGAACGTTTCAGAATTTTGAAAGCCTGTCCACGGGAACGCGGATGAATACGTTTCATGGTCGGACCTTGATCTACTGCACAGTAGGATACGATCAGGTTGTCCACGTTCATGTCAAAGTTGTGCTCTGCGTTTGCTACAGCACTGCGCAGAACTTTCTCGATTACCTCAGAACCAACCTTCGGGGTGTATTTGAGGATCGCGAATGCTTCACCAACGGATTTACCGCGGATGAGGTTGATTACGATGCGCAGTTTGCGCGGCGCAATACGGATATATTTTGCAATTGCCTTTGCTTCCATTGTTTGGTCCCCCTTTCCCCTTATTTTAAGCCGGTGGTCTTATCTGCGTGACCTTTGTAAGTACGAGTAGGAGCGAATTCTCCCAGTTTGTGGCCTACCATATCCTCGGTAATGAATACCGGAACATGTTTGCGTCCGTCATGAACCGCAATGGTGTGACCAACGAAAGACGGAATAATAGTAGAGCTGCGAGACCAGGTCTTTACAACTTTTTTATCATTAGCGGCATTAAGCACGTCAATTTTTTTCAACAGACTTGCATGGACGAAAGGTCCTTTTTTAACTGATCTGGACACTAGGTTAGCCTCCTTTCCTTATCCTGTTTAATTATTTAGTTCTACGTTTCAGAATTAACTTAGTAGAAGCTTTCTTCTCTCTGCGAGTACGAGTACCGAATGCACATTTACCCCAAGGAGTAACAGGACGTTTACGACCAACGGGGGAGTGACCTTCACCACCACCGTGCGGATGGTCGTTAGGATTCATTACAACGCCGCGGTTAGCAGGACGGATACCCAGCCAACGGCTGCGGCCAGCTTTACCGATGCAGATGTTTTCAGCATCAATGTTACCAACTTGACCGATGGTTGCACGGCAGTTGATATGTACTTTGCGGATTTCGCCAGAAGGAAGACGGAGCAGAGCGTAGTCGCCCTCTTTTGCCATCAGCTGAGCGCTGGTGCCAGCACTACGAGCCATTTGGCCGCCTTTACCAATTTTCATTTCCACATTGTGTACGGTAGTACCAAGGGGAATGTTTTTCAGCGGCAGGCAGTTACCAACTTTGATATCTGCGTCCGGACCGCTTACTACGGTATCGCCAACTTTCAGATCAAGCGGAGCGATGATGTAACGTTTTTCGCCGTCAGCATAGTTGATCAGAGCGATGCGAGCGTTACGGTTAGGATCGTATTCAATGGTAGCAACCTTAGCCGGGATGCCGTCTTTGGTGCGTTTGAAGTCAATGATACGATATTGTCTCTTGTGACCGCCGCCTTGATGACGAACAGTCATTTTACCGGTATTATTACGGCCTGCATGTTTGCTCAGTTTTTCAACAAGCGGGCGGTAGGGCTTATCAGTCGTAATCTCTTCGAAGGCAGACACAGTAATAAAGCGTCTGGAAGGAGAATACGGATTAAAGCTTTTAATAGCCATTTAATTTTACCTCCTATACGTTAATTACATTCCTTCGAAAAGGGGAATCGTATTGCCTTCAGCAAGCTTCACGATTGCTTTCTTATAATCGGAACGTTTGCCAACATATTTACCCATGCGTTTGGTTTTGCCCATTACACGGATAGTGTTTACATTCAATACTTTTACGCCAAAAACTGCTTCTACAGCTTGACGAATTTCTACTTTGTTAGCATCCAGAGGAACCTGGAAGGTGTATTTGTTCTCCTGCATCATTTGAGAAGTTTTCTCAGTGATGATAGGACGAATCAGTAAATCGCGAGGATTAGCAGCCATTATGCGAGCACCTCCTCAATTTTTTCTACAACATCTTTAGCAAGGAAAACTTTCTTGCTGTTCAGGATATCAAAGCAGTTCAGGCCCATGTTGGTGATAGCGGTTACTTTCGGCATGTTACGTGCGGAAAGTGCAACGTTTTCGTTAGCGCCATCGGTGATGAGCAGAGCTTTTTGGTTAGCAGCTTCGAAAGCATTCAGCAGGGAAGCTACTTGTTTGGTTTTCGGAGCGTCGAAAGCCAGGCCTTCAACAACTACCAGTTCACCAGCTGCTACTTTAGCAGACAGTGCGCAGCAAAGAGCTAAGCGACGAGCTTTACGAGGCATTTTCTTTGCATAGCTGCGAGGTTGGGGACCAAAAGTGGTACCACCGCCAACCCATACGGGAGAACGGTTAGAACCGCAACGAGCGCGGCCAGTACCTTTTTGTTTCCACGGTTTACGACCGCCACCACGTACCATAGCACGGGTTTTAGTAGCGGAAGTACCTTGACGTTGGTTAGCCAGCTGCATTACTACTGCTTGGTGTACTACAGCTTCGTTGAACTCAGCGCCAAATACGGAATCATTTAATTCTATTTCACCGGTAACATTACCGGACAGATCATATACTGATAACTTCGGCATTAGAAGCATCCTCCTTTCTTTCGCTTATCTTATTATTTCTTAGGTTTTACGGTTTCCTTAAGAACTACGTAAGAACCAGTAGCGCCAGGAATAGCACCTTTAACCAGAATAAGATTACGTTCTGCGTCAACCTTAACAACGGTCAGACGTTGAACAGTTACATTTTGATTACCCATACGGCCAGGCAGTTTTTTGCCTTTAATTACGCGGCCGCCAGGACCGGAATGCATTGGGCCCATAGAACCAGGCTCACGATGAGACTTGGAACCATGTTTCATAGGTCCGCGAGAGAAATTGTGGCGCTTAATAGTGCCTGCAAAACCTTTGCCGCGGGAAACGCCGCTAGCGTCAATCAGTTCACCTGCAGCGAAGATGTCAGCTTTGA
>JAIHZV010000328.1 GCA_022718015.1 Phascolarctobacterium sp.
CAATTTATTCCTCAAAGCTATAGCTAATAAAATTAACGAGAAAGAGTTAATGGATATATATAATTTTTCTAAAAAATATGGCATTGACTTTTTTACATTTTTCAAGATAAATAACTTTATTGATGGTAGTAGAAAGCCAATAGCTTTAGAATTAGACGAAGATAGAGTTGCATTTTATCAAAAACAGTTTGGACAGATTGATAAATATGTAAAATATAAGAGCAATAATAGAATTTATGAAGAGTGCACTGTTGGTCTAAATATCGTTAATATAGATCCAGAGGGCAATATGTATTTATGTGAATGCAGTCAAGAAAAGAAAATATCGTTATTAAAATATAGCTTTGATTTTTGTTGGAGCGAGATTGGTAAAGAAAGAGAAAAAGAATTTCAAGTGGATATAGAGTGCAATAAATGCGATCAGAGAGTCTTTTGTAATATGTGTCCACCACTGATAAAATATAGATATGGAAAGCTATGTAAGCCGAAGGCTGAGTGTCGTTATGCAGAGAATATCAAAAGGATGGTTGAATTAAACTATGATAAAAATGCCTGAAAGCACTAAGTTTATTTTTTCTAAGATGCTGGTACATAAAAAATTGTTGCTTTACTATTCTTTGTTTTGTATATTTTTTGGTATCTGTAATTTAATTGAACCTATATTGGCGAAGAATGTAATGGACAAAGCTTTTTATGTAAAAAGTAAAGATGAATTATTAAATCCAGCGATAATTTGGTCCGTGATCTTTGTAACTAAGTATATATTTCAATATGCACAAAAAAATGTTGGTTTGAAATATAAATTAGAAACATTTAAAACTATTAGAATGGTTGTTTTTGAAGATATATTAAGGAAACCACTACAGTTTTTTAAAACAAATACTCCGTCTTATATTTTGTCGAGAATAAATAATGATATAGAGAATTTGAATGGGATTATGTTTCATAATTTGATTTCAAGTGTTTTGGCATTAGTACAGATTATTATTATTCTATTTTTTATGTTTAAGATTAGTCCATTATTGTTTCTTGTAACGATAATACTGAAAATGTCAGAGCTTATATTGAATACGATTTTCCCTTTAAAAAAACTATATAAGAATCATAATGAGGCACTTGCTGAAATAGATAGTAAGGTACAAGATACTTTTAGTTGCATAAAATTAGTGAAAGC
Organism: Phascolarctobacterium sp.; assembly: GCA_022718015.1. Lineage (GTDB taxonomy): Bacteria > Bacillota > Negativicutes > Acidaminococcales > Acidaminococcaceae > Phascolarctobacterium_A. The sequence continues at coordinate 1,175 of JAIHZV010000328.1, forward strand.
TTCTAGTAAAATAGATTACGAAACTAAGCGTTACCAAGATAATTTAGTGAAATATTTTGCGAGAAGGCTTTCGAGAGATAAAATCAATGTCATTCGTGAAGTAGGAAGTAGGTTTATCTTAGAAGCTAGTTAT
>JAIHZV010000329.1 GCA_022718015.1 Phascolarctobacterium sp.
ATACATATCTGGATATTTCGATTTAAACTCCGTAAGTGACATTGTTGCATTGGCAGTTTTAAGTGTTCCATCAACATTATATAGATCATAAACAACATCAATATCGGTTCCTGCTGAATTTGATTTAAATGATTTAATTAACATTTTGTTTTTTGCTCCATCATTATCAGTGTGAAAGAAATTATCATCACTGCTAACAAAATTTCCATTGGAGTCAAATTTATAGCAACTTAGAAAGTTTGAACCCCCACAAGTTGGGAATTTTTCATCAATTTCATATAATGTGGCAAAATCGTTATAAGTCATTTCTTTTGTTTCAAATGCACTTCCGTTTATAGATACGTTAAAATTAACTTTGCCTGTTCCAGCATTATAACTATTTAAACGAATTTGATAAGAATTAACATCATAATATTTAAGTATTTCATTACCACTGCTATCCACTAAAGGGTTACCATCTTGATCTTTTTCAACATCAACGTGATGATCAAAGATTCTTGTAGAAAGTGTACCTTCAGTTCTAGTTTCAACCTTTTTTCCACCCTTAATCAAATACAATCCCAAATAGTATTCATATCTTTTATTTCCTGGTGGTAATGTTGTGGAACTTAGTTTATCGTTGCTATCCAAGTGTTTATCAAATTGACTTGTAAGATAATAATCAGTATTTTGATCATAAATTTCAAATTTTATAGCTTGTTCACTAGAATCTTCAAACGGTAAAATAATTTTATATACGCCCGTATATTTTTCAAGAGTATTGTCATAGTCGACCGTACATTTTATTTCTCCTTTTAATGTACTTGTCGTAGTGTATTGACAAGATAATTTGAAACCATCCTTTTCTCCACATACACCACCTTCACATGTTTTTGTATCATTATTTTTTACGATATATGGTTGGAAGTTTTCAAATTCTTCTTCTCTAACACCTTCATACGTATATGTTTTTGTTATTATTCCACCAGATAATGCGAAAATAGTTAGATTTTTATTGTTTAAAGTTTTTACTTCTTCCGCCACTAAACAATTCATCTTATAGATCAAATTTCCATCTGCCGTATAACCATAATTAGTTGTAAGCTTTGTGTAGGCATCCGCATATTTTGTTTTGAAAGTTGATACATCTTCTGTTTGACTTACTCCGTTTAGTGAATAAGTTATATTTTTGCCGTTATAGCCAGTAATTACAAGTGAATCACTGTAGTTATATATAACAAGACCATCAGCATTTACTACTACATCATTGATATTTGCACGTTCATATTTAGTTTGAAATTCATTTATGCTTTGAGTATATTTA
>JAIHZV010000330.1 GCA_022718015.1 Phascolarctobacterium sp.
CCGGGAGCAAGAGCTTAATCCAATCAGGCTTTGTTTGGTCAAGATTGGGTGCTGTTTTAAAGATATGACATAGATAATTGTAAGGGTTAAGCTTATTCTCTTTGGCTGTTTCTACAATGCTAAACATAATGGCACTGCTTTGGGCACCTTTAGGCGACACTGCAAACAAAAAGTTTTTGCGGTCAATAACAAAGGGCTTAATGCTACGTTCTGCAAAATTGTTGGTTAGCTCTAGTCTTCCGTCAAGCAGCACATTATTCAGATAAGGCCATTGCTTCTCAAGATAAGTCAAAGCTTTACCCAGAGCTCCTTTAGGAGTGGCATTTTCAGTTTTTGCCCATGCGTAAAAATCGTCTAGAAGCGGTTTCAAATGCTTCTGGCGTTCGATACCCCATACTCAGCGGTGATGCTTTTGTAGGTACGACCTTCTTCTTCATGAAGACGTACTATTTTTTTCTTAAATTCAGGTGTGTAACTTTGTGGCATGATAATTACCTCTTTTCTCTACTGGATTTATTATATCTTATTAGCCACTACTGTTACAACGTTAGTATAGCACTTCAATTAAGATTAATAAGCCCACTTGTCATATATCAATCATCCTCCTAAGATTTAAAGACTAAGGTAGAGTCTACTGTAGTCTGGTAGAGTCTACCGTAGTCTTTAGCGATAGCTTGATTATGACATGGGAAGACTAGGATAACAAGCAGTCATTATATTTGACGCTTACGAATAAAAAAACAAAGAGCTGTTACTACCCCTCCATTGCCTGCGCAGCAGAGGTTACGTAACAGCTCTCTTATTTTTTATATGCAGTTATATAGCTTACAGGCCCAGCATTACGTCGATAATCTCTTTATCCGTCTCGACCATGCCCTGGCTGGCAATCTTGCCGACAGCAGCAATCGTTTCATCAGCAGTTTCCTGCACAATGCCGTCGCCGCCCTCAAAGTTGTGCTCTGCCATAGCCATATCAAAGCCCAGCAGGCCGCCCTCGACTGCCATTGCAATCTTCGCAGCACAGGAGGACTTCGCACCGTCGCAAATGATGCCGCTGTTGATAGCCAAAGCATTTTCTACAGCATGCTCAATCTGCTCATCCGTGCAGTCATGCAGATACGCAATACCAGCGCCGCTGCCGCAGCCTGCGCTGACGGCGCCGCAATAAGCGGACAGCTTGCCGATGCCCTGCTTCAGGTAAATCGTAATCAAATCGCTCAGCAGCACAGCACGCAGCAGCTTCTCCTCGCTTGCTGCCAATGCATGTGCGTAAATAACAACAGG
>JAIHZV010000331.1 GCA_022718015.1 Phascolarctobacterium sp.
GTTTCTCTATACTGAAACTTCAAAGAATTGTCTTCCGATTGGTAAGTTACGTGAATGCTTATACCAGATGCCTCTCTATGCACGCTAACATTAGGGGGCTCATATCGTTCCGGCACCCAAGTCGGCATCAGCGGGTCAGTAATCTCCAGCGCATCTACCGCATTCTGAATGGTATCGTATTCTTTCGTCTCCCCGATTTCGATCGGGTAGTTACCCACCTCGGCATACGGCGTTTCGTTCTGTCCAAAATGAAATATTTCGCTCGTCCATCGCGCGATCGTGCCAAATACATCTATCCCGCACGCCTCCGCAACCAGCGAGCTTGTCACACACACAATGGCAATAGCAGCGGCGATTTTTGAAGCAGTCCGCTTGGTTTTCAAATGTCTCCGGTGGGCTGCGCGTGATTCCTTTATCAGCAGTCCGTGCTTATTGTGAAAATCTGTCAGTGCCGCTTCGGTATCGATCTCAAATGGCAGTGGGTCCTTCTCGTCCAGCGCATTCAGGTACGCGTCGATTTTCTCGAGGTCCACATCGCCATTGGCCGCCGCTTCGGTCAGCTCCATCAGTTCATCAAGTAAAGCCTCGGTATCCGCTTCCTCAAGATGCCTTGAAATTTGAGCGCTATCACGGCAGGCTCCACCACGCGAGCCGTTCTCACGACCTCTAAACATCTTTAACACTTTGGCACCCCCTTACTGGTAATGTGTCTATACCCCGGCAAAATGTTGCTGTCATCATAATTATTTTTCTTCCTGCCTGAGCTCCGCAAAATGTGCCTTCGCTCTCACCAGCCTTGCGCGGCAACTCACCTCTTTGAGTTGTAGCCGCTCCGCAATCTCAGCATATGGGAGTTCTTCCTCAAACCGCATCAGCAGTATCTCGCGTTCCCACGGCAGCAGCCCACTCGGAAGAGCATCTGCCAATCCTCTTTTCAGCCCGTCCACGCCAAGCTCATTCTCCAATATGCTGCTCAGCGGAATATTGTCATGTATCTTCAGCCTTTGGTAGTTGCATATCAGGTTTGACAGGACTTTTACCAAGTACGCATTCGGATTGCTGATATGTATGGTAGCGGACTTTTGCAAATAAACAACAAACGCTTCGTCTACCAGGTCCTCGGAATCGTGATAATTCTTAGTAGACCGGCAGGCCAAGCGCAGCAGGTAATCATATCTATTGCGGTATAGGGCGTCGAAATCATTTTGGGCATAGTCTCCCATTATGAATCTCCCTCCTTCAGCGCATTATCCTCGTCAGTATCATCCATATCGTCAAAAGA
>JAIHZV010000049.1 GCA_022718015.1 Phascolarctobacterium sp.
GTGCACAGGCAGCCACGTCACGCTTACGCGCATAAAAATCCCAGACCTCGCCGGCGTTCGCCAAGCCGTAGCCGATGCCCTTAGCGCTGTCGATAACGCTGCCGCCGCCAACTGCGAGGATAAAATCCACGTTCTGCTCACGGCACAGCCTGATGCCCTCGTGAATCAGGCCCAGCTCCGGATTCGGCACCACGCCGCCCAGCAGCACATATTCCAGCCCTGCCTCCTTGAGGCTTGCGCACACGCGGTCTAATAGGCCGCTCTTTTTCGCGCTCTGTCCGCCAAAATGCACGAGCACCTTATGTGCTCCGTAATATTTACACCAGTGCCCTGCCTGGGACTCTGTGTCCTTGCCAAAAATTACCTGTGTAGGTGCATGTACCTGAAATCTATCCATAATACTTACCTCCCAAAGCTTATTCAACTATATTTTAGCACAAACGTTCTAAGAGCGCCATTAATTTATGAATATCCATCGGCTTAGATAAATGCGCATTCATGCCTGCCGCCAGACAGCGCTCCACGTCCTCGGCGAAGGCATCCGCCGTCATCGCGATAATCGGCAGCGCTGCATCCGCACGCGCCAAGGCTCTTATCGCCTTCGTCGCCTCGTAGCCGTTCATCACCGGCATGCGCACGTCCATCAGCACGGCATCATAATAGCCATGCGGAGCCGCGCTGAACCTTTCTACGCACAGCTGACCGTTTTCGGCGGTCTCGACAGTGACGCCCTGCTTCGACAGCAGCGCCACAGCAATCTCCCTGTTGAGCGCATTATCCTCGGCCAGCAGCACGCGCAGACCGCGCTGCGGCTGCGCTGCGTCAATCTCCTGGCTTGCGGCCTGCTCCTGCTCGGCACGCTCCACGTCGAGCAGCACCGTGAACTCCGTGCCCACGTTCGGCTCGCTCTTGATGCTGATTTCGCCGCCCATAGCATCGACGATATACTTCGTAATCGCCATGCCTAGGCCGCCGCCCTCCGTCTTTTGCACGCGCAGGCTGTCCTCACGTGAGAAGCATTCAAAAATATGGCGCACATACTCGTCCGTCATGCCGATGCCGTTATCCTGCACGACAAAGGCCAGATGCACGTAGCCTGGGCCCTTCGCTGACGGCGACTCCTTAATCGTGAAGTCGACAGCGCCGCCCTCAGGCGTATATTTCACGGCATTACCCAAAATATTCAGCAGCACCTGACGCAGACGCAGGCTGTCACTGTAAACAGCAGCGCAGGCCAGCTGCTCCGTATGCACGGTCAGGCTCTGCTTCTTCGCCTCCGCCTGCATCTGCATCGTGGCAACGATATCCTCCGCCAGCTGCGACAGCGAAACCAGCTCACGGTTCACGCTCATCCTGCCTGCTTCAATCCTCGACATATCCAGCACGTTGTTAATCAAGTCTAAAAGATGCTTGCCGCTGATGCTGATTTTCTTCAGACAGCTTTCAACCTCTTCCCTGCTATCCATATTATCAAGCGCAATCTCCGTCATGCCCAAAACTGCATTCATCGGCGTGCGGATATCATGGCTCATATTCGACAAAAATTCGCTCTTCGCCCTGTTCGCCTGCTCTGCCGCCGCCAGGGCCTGCTCAATCGCCTGCTTGCTGCGCACCTCCTCTGCGACAGAATCCGTCACATCCATGCGCACCACGCAGATGCGTCCCAAGCGCAAATCCACCGGCGCCAGCGTCAGCTTTTTGACCTTAATAGCATCGCTGTCAGCACGCTTGCGCACGCGGTAGCTGAAGCTGTAGCGGCCCTTTCTCTGCAGCTGCTCCAAAATATAATCCTTATCGAGCAGCTTCAGCCATAGTTCTCTGTCGGCAGGCAGCACATGCTCCTGCGCAACCTTATCTATATGCTCATTAAAAGCAAACTCTCGTCCGATCAGCTTTTTATGATTATTCTCGGCATAAAGCAGCTTATATCTTTCATGAATAAGATCAAGATCGACAACGCGGTCAGTGCCCAGCGCCAGCATCTTGTCGATAATCCTTTTCTTAATCGTCTTTTCCGTAACATCCGTCAGGAACAGTACGCACATCACGTCCTTGCTGTCAGGATCCTGCAGCAAAGAGATTTTGAACTGTCCATAGCGGCCACATTGCTCGAGCGGACTGCTCACAAAATAAACATGCTTCAGCTCCCTCTCGCCACGCTCGAAGGCCTGCTGCAACGACGCGGCCTTGGCAGCTTGCACAAACTCCTTGCGCTCGCCCTCATCAACAATAAACTGGCTGATGAAATCAATAAAATCATCATAGACATCGCCCACGAGAGTTACAAGGTCACGATGGCGGTCATTGTCCGCATCCAAAAGCAGATTCTTCGTCGCATTGCAGCGGGCAACCAGCAGCTCGTTCTTGCCTACACAGCTATAATAGCTGTTGAACATACGGCGGAACTGCTGGCGCAGCGCCCGCTTCTCCTGCACCTCTGCCGTAATATCGCGTATCGAACAGAAGTTGCTGTACAGGCCATCATCACGCTTTACGGAGCTGATATAGTTGCGCACCCAAAAATAGCTGCCGTCGGCACGCACCAGACGATAAATAAATTCGCCGCACTCATTTTGCGTTTGAATATATTCCTGCAGCTCCTTCGCCAGACGCAGCCTGTCCTCCGGATGCACGCCGGCCATAGCATCATGCTTGTACAGCTCACGCATCTCCTCCGGCGTCATGCCGCACAAGGACGCAAAGCCGTCCGAAATAAACTCCGGTACCCAGCTTCCCTGCGCAGTAAAGTTCACCACAGCCAAACCGCCGCTCTGTCTATTGGCGCCAGGCTGCCTGTTGTCCTCGTACAGCACCTCCTTGATGCCGCTCTTTTCATAATGCTCCACCTGCACGATTTCGGTTATGTCCTGATGCATGCCATAAATACGCGTACACTCAGTGCAGCTCTTATCCTGCATACCGCTGCAGCGGATGCACAGCAGTCCCTTCACTGGATGGCGCCACAGATATTCTACCTTGCAGCTGATGCCTGTGAGCAACCTGCTTAAATAGTCGCTGGTACGCTTCTTCTCGTATTCAGGAATCTGCTGCTCCCAAAAGCTGAAGGCCTCCTCCGGCGCCAAATCCTTCGGCATGCCCATCATATTCCAAAATATATCGTCAGCATATAAGCAAGGCTTTTGCTGCTCATGAATCTCTATACACCATCTGCCGACATTGAACTGCTGCAGCATAAAATCGGCAGCCGCAATTTTTTCCAGATCCCGCTTCATATAATCCACCTTGTTTCTGTTTCCCCAATGCGCAAAGCATTTAGAAACTTCTATCATAATACTAGCAAACTATCTTTAGTAACGCAAGACATTTATTTAATTAAATTTTTTTCTTCCATATACAAAAAGACCGCCGCCGCTGCAGAAGCAAATCCACAGCAGGCGACAGTCTTTTTTATATTTTTACCTTATGCCAATATTAGTACAGCAGCTTGTTAGCAATAACCAGACGTTGAATTTGGTTGGTGCCTTCATAAATCTGCATGATTTTTGCATCGCGCATCATCTTCTCTACCGGATACTCCTTGGTGTAGCCGTAGCCGCCCATAACCTGAACAGCGTCGGTGGTTACCTGCATAGCAGTATCAGCAGCATAGCATTTAGCCATAGCAGCCTCTTTGGAGAATTCCATGCCCTGGTCGCGCATCCAGCAAGCCTTTTGCACCAGAAGGCGAGCAGTTTCAACCTTCATAGCCATGTCTGCCAGCATACCTTGAACCATTTGGAAGGAAGCAATCGGCTGACCGAATTGACGGCGCTCCTTAGCATATTTAACAGCGCAGTCCAGAGCAGCCTGAGCGATACCAACGGAAACAGCGCCAACGAAAGGACGAGCGCTATCCAGAGTGTTCATAGCAATACGGAAGCCTTCACCCTCGCGGCCTACGCGATAGGATTCAGGGATAACAACGTCTTGCAGCACCAGCTCGGTAGTATTAGAGGGACGGATGCCCATTTTATTTTCTTTTTTGCCAACAGAGAAGCCCGGGGTGTCTTTCGGAACGATGAAAGCAGTCAAGCCGCGGATACCGCCGGTTTTACGGGTGTTAGCGAATACCAGGAAGATTTCTGCCAGGCCGCCATTGGTGATGAACATTTTGGTGCCGTTCAGGGTGTAAGTGCCCTCTTCCTTGTTGTGTACAGCGCGGGTAGAAACGCCGCCTGCATCACTGCCGGCGCCGGGCTCGGTCAGAGCGAAGGCAGCCAGGCCGCCATTATTCAGAATGTCGCAGTACATTTTCTTCTGCTCGTCAGTGCCGGCCAGCAGTACAGGTACAGTTGCCAGGCTGTTAGCAGCCAGAGAGGTTGCTACGCCGGCGCAGCCCTTGCCCAGCTCTTCATAGATAGCAGCAACAGCAATGCTGTCCAGACCAGGACCGTCCAGCTCTTCCGGAACGATAACGTTCAGCAGGCCCATTTCGTTAGCCTTTTCAATCAGGCCCTCACGCATATGGTTTTCTGCGTCCATCTCAGCAGCATACGGGGTGATTTCCTTCTCAACGAATTCTCTCACCATTTCTTGTAATTCTAATTGTTCCTCGTTTAATGCAAACTCCATCATATCCTCCTTGATATCACGCGGTGATTCCGCTGTATTCCCTTCCAATTATCACGTGACAAAAGCTCACCATTTGGCGGGTATTTCTTTAAATCTGTCAACAATAAACATAGTCGTTAATATTGTGCCAATCAAATGCTTGTCGCTGTCTGTCAGCTCAGCCTCAATAACCATCGTGGAATGTCCATGATGCTTAATACTGCTATGCACATAAAGCGTTGTCGGCTCATGCACGCCCTTAATAAAATTCATACTGAAATTCAGAGTCGCCACAGCAGCACCAACGCTCGCTCCGGTAACGCCCAGCACCGAATCTGCCAGCGCCAGCATCACGCCTCCATGACAGATATCGCGATGATTAAAATGCTTCGCAGGGTCCAGCTTAATGCTCACAACTACATGACCGCACTTAATCTCATCAATATGCACACCAAAGGTGTTCATAAAATGATTTTCAGTATACATAGAGCGAATATAGGCCGGAACATCCTTGACCAGTTCCACAGACTTCATCGCCTTTCTTCGGACAGCAAAAAATAAACTGTCAATTTATCTAGATTATTTTACCACAAAAACCGTACTAACTCAACAGTTTCATGCAAAAAAACAAGCTGGAGCGAAAGTTTCATGTGCTTTCGCTCCAGTGTTACTCCAACTTTTTATTTTTTAATCAATAATGTTCTGCTTATAGTCGTGGTAGAGAACCTTAAGCTCTTCCATCGTCTTGCCCATTTCAATTTTCAGGTTAGAAGCAGTATCATAGTCATTCTCAGCAATAGCCTTGCGGATAGCCGTGAAAATGCTCTTCTCCTCAAAGGAATCCTTCGCCAGCTTAGCACGCAGCTGCTGGATTTTGCGCCACATAGCAAGGTCGCAGTCCGTGCAGGTTTCCTGATTGTGCAGGCGCTTCATTTCGATAACAGCCTGATAGTTTTCCGGAATCAGACGAGTCAGAAGCTCTGTTTTCCAACGAATCAGTGCGCCCTGCATGAAGGAATCGATATATTCCTTTTTGAGGATGTTGCCCTGCGTGAGCACAGCAACCTTTTCCGGATATTTTTCGAAGGCACAGAGGTTTTCCCAAACGGTAGCAGGCGGTTCACCGAACAGCTTGCTGCGTTCCTCAGCACTGAAATCCTCGAACACGTCCTCCTCAGTACGGTATTGACGCTCCTTCTCCAGATAGAAGCCTTCCTCGCCAGCCTTCTTGGAAATTTCTTTTTCCAGCGCCTTCAAATCCTTGCCGGATTCAATGCAAGCCTTGATGCCGTCGAGGCAGGACAGATAGAAGGCAGCAATAGCGATATAGGTATTGGTGTACGGATTGGGAGAACGCATTTCGATACGCGTAGCCTTATCGTTATCCAAATCGCGGATTAAGCCTGCCAGAATGGTTCTGTTACGGGACGGATTATCCGGACTCATGCCCAGGCTCGTTACGATGCAGACAGGTGCTTCAAAGCCAGGCTTCAGACGGTTCAGCGAGTCAATCGTGCAGGAGATAAACGGATTGGTTACCTCGTAGTTTTTCAGCAGGCCCATCATAGCGCCGTAGCCGACAGCAGACAGGAAGTCCTTATGCATATCCTTCGGCGAGAACAGGTTGACGATTTTGCCGTTTTTCATTTTTGCAGCAATGCCGACATGCGTATGCTCGCCGCTGCCTGCAACGCCCGGAATCGGTTTAGCCTGGAAGGAAACCTCAAGGCCGTTCATACGGAAAATTTCCTTAACGATGATACGTGCGAGCAGCTCGTTATCTGCAGTCTGCACGCCGCTGCTAAATTTCCAGTCAACCTCCAGCTGCTCCATAACGTGCGTCATATGGCCTGCGCCGTCAATCTGGCCCTTAACGCCGCCGCATTCCTTATGGCCCATCTCCGGCTCCAGACCGTACAGCTCTAGAGTTTGAATCGTCTGCTCCAAAGCAGTGCGGACATTACCGCGGGTGCGCTGCCAATATTGCTCCTGCATAACCTGAGAAGAGCTCAAGGCCTCCAGCGGAGCGTCCTCACGCGGAGTTTTTACCCAAAATTCCAGCTCAGTTGCGCTCGTGAAGAGCAGCTTTTCGATTTCAGCCGGGTTCACATGCTCCAGACCGGGGATCACCGGATGCTTAGCAAACAGGTCCAGCATTTCTTTTTCTACATATTCCAGAGTATCATTCAGAATAGAACGGGAATCAACATGATTACCATTATGAATTAAATAGCAGGGGATACGCAGCGTACCAATCATGCGGCCGCTTTCCGGGTCAAAATGCTCGTAGTTATAATCAATAAACCAGTTGACAGTTTTGTCCACCTGCATATCAACACGCGCATCATTCAGCGTTGCAATGCCGGTCAGCACAACGGAAGAGCCGTCGGTCTGCGCAGCACTGCCTGCCAGAAAGCCGTCAATATCCTCCAGAAAAATTTTCATCGGAATCTTTTCATCAGTATCATTACCGGCAAAATCAACACCCATCAGAGAAACGAACTGAATCTCCGGATGCTGCGCCAAAAGCTCGCGCAGAGAATTTTCATTTTGCTGCTCAGGTTTAATTACATACAGTAAGTCTTTGTTGTTCATCTTTAGTTGCAGCCTTACGGCTGCCTCCTTTCTAAATGCTCCCTAATATTTTCCAATACCAAAAATGCTCCCTACACATTTTGATACGAGATAAACGAAAAAGGACTTTTTTGGGCAGGACACACTACGTCCATGCTCAAAAAAGTCCTCGTTGACTATTGTGTATATTATAGCAGAACTACACAGAGGTTGTCTAGTATTTTCTGTGAAAAATACTCAGGCCAGCAGCCTGATTAAAATTTCCTCCAGCCTTGCGAAATCGCGGCCGCCCTGGCGCAGGTCAATGTTCAGCTGGTCAACAGCCAGCAGTGCCTCATGCACGCGACGCTCATCAAAGCGCCGCGCCTGCTGCGTAAGCATCTTCATCGCAT
>JAIHZV010000332.1 GCA_022718015.1 Phascolarctobacterium sp.
AATAACAAAGAAAAAGTATATTGTTTGAACAAGAAAGATTTAACCTCAGATGACTGGGAAATTGTTGAGCCTGAATACGATTGGGATAAAATTATTAAAGATAAAATCCTTTGTCAATTTTGGGACGGAATAAAAAGAACAGACGACCCGTGCGTTGGATATTTGAGCAAAAAAGCAGCAGAGGGATTTTATAGAAAGGGGTGGAATTGCTCTTGGCTGCATTGCAAGCCATTCAATCCGGCAGATTTTAACATTGCTAAAGATGCAAAGGATTATGAGAAATGATTTGTCTTTTGATAACAATTGCTGAAACATTTTGTAAAGCCTTTGGTATATGCGATTCTTTTAGTTTTATTGTTGATCGAGGAGCGTTTTTCGGGGTATTGTGTGCAGAATCTTGTTTTGAACTTTTTATAATTAGGCTTATTACTGTTATAAGGGGATAGGAAAATGACTATTGATGAATTTAAGAAAAACATAGCACCACATATGAATAAAGGTTGGGTAGCTATGGATCAAGATAAGTTTTATTGGTGGTACAGAAGAAAACCAATAAAACTTAAATCCCATTGGAACTTAAAAAAATTAAAAGGTGATGATATTTGTTATCTACCTAAATTATTTTACATTGAACCAGTAGAGGATTGGACTAAAAGCTTGATTGAGGTGGGAAAATGACTTGGGAAGAATTAAAAGAAAAAGCAAAAGAGTTAGGCTTTACAATATCTTATTATCTAAAAGATTATGATGGTGTTGAAAAAGAAATTGGATATATTTACTGTAACGATTACATTTATCTTGAAGAAGACGGAGATATAACAACAAACACCGAAAATATTGTTGCGGAAAACAGAACTCCAGACCAGATGTATCAAATAATGTTAGCATTAAGGTAGGTGCGGAATGAAAATAAAAGATAATACAAAATAGATAAATATTCATTGACGTCAGAAAGAGTGGTGTGAAAACCGCTCTTTTTTTGTTGACACCTGTAAACTTTTTTTATAATGTAATGCTGTGAGGTGCTTTATGAAGTCAAATAAATCTTTACATATACGGTTAGCAAGGCGTGAACAAATCTCAGGGTTTGCACGCTTTTTGTGTATGACAAGACAAGGACTTTATAAGGCGCTCAAGACAGGTAAAAAAAACCTGTGGATTGAATATATAAAATTTATAGGAAAGGAAATATATATGCTTGGCAAAAAGGTATATTACTTAGACTTGAAAGAGGGCGGCAATGTATATGAGGCTATTGTTGCCGGTGAAATTATA
>JAIHZV010000333.1 GCA_022718015.1 Phascolarctobacterium sp.
GTTATGGACGGGTTGACGGCAGCGCGTACTATCAGAGCGCTGGAGCGCAGCGATGCGCAGACGGTGCCGATTGTCGCGCTGAGCGCAAACGCCTTTGCTGAGGATGAGGCGGAGAGCCAGCAGGCAGGTATCAATGATTATCTGTCTAAGCCGCTCAATGCGCAGCAGCTTATCAAAACGCTGCAAAAATATCTGCATTAAGCAGATTTAGGGATACTTATGTAGCTTTGTTTATGAGCAAAGTGTAACTTATCTTACAATTCCCCTCTCAATATAAGAATACGTGTATACAATCGGTTTAAGTATTGTACACTAATTAATGATGTGCTACAATAATCAGCGTGGACTTGGGGAGAAAGGTCCAGAAGTGTAAACGTGTTAATTATATTGAGGGGGAATTTTTTTATGTTAGAGTTTTTGAATAATGTTGACGCTCTTATTTGGGGCCCGCCACTTATGATGCTTTTGATGGGCACAGGCATTTTGCTTACTATCCGCTTAGGTTTGATTCAGGTTATGAAGCTGCCTAAAGCCTTGCAGCTGATCTTCACCGCGCGCAGCAAGGGCGAGGGTGATGTAAGCAGCTTTCAGGCTTTGTGCACTGCTTTAGCCGCAACTGTTGGTACCGGTAACATCGTTGGTGTTGCTACGGCAATCAAGCTTGGCGGTCCTGGCGCACTGTTCTGGATGTGGCTGGCAGCCTTCTTCGGTATGGCTACCAAATATTCCGAGGGCGTTTTGGCAGTTAAGTATCGTACCTATGATGAAAACGGCAACGCTTCCGGCGGCCCGATGTACTATATCGAGCAGGGCCTGGGCAAGAATTATAAATTCCTGGGCGTGCTGTTCTCTATCTTCGGTGTAATGACCGCTTGCCTGGGCAGCGGCACCTTTACACAGGTAAATGCGATTACCTCTATCGTTAATGTATCCTTTGGTGTTTCTGAATATATCACGGCAGCGGTTCTGACCGTTCTGACTGCTGTTGTTATCATCGGCGGCCTGCGTTCTATCGCTAACGTTGCAAGTAAAATTGTTCCGTTCATGGCCGGCGTATATGTTATCGCTACTGTCAGCGTGCTGGTATTCTATGCTGACGCTTTACCGGGCGCTATCAAATTAGTTATCGACGGTGCTTTCAACGGCACTGCTGCTGCCGGCGGCTTTGCTGGCGCAAGCATTATGCTGGCAATGCGCAGTGGTATCGCCCGCGGCATTTACTCCAACGAATCCGGCTTAGGCTCTGCTCCTATCGTCGC
>JAIHZV010000334.1 GCA_022718015.1 Phascolarctobacterium sp.
TCTATCAAGGCTGCCCAGGATAAGGATAAGGTTGTTGAGGGTGACCTCAATGGCGATGGTATCGTAGATGAGAAAGACCTTGATGCAGGTAAGTCTCTGTATGACAGCGAGAAGATGGCAGATGATGAATACTCTATCTTCATGTCTACTTATCTTAAGGCTATCAAGAAGTAATAAATATTAAGTGAGTCCGAAAGGACTCACTTTTAGATATTAATATTAAAGAATAAAATTATGAGACATATTGGACTTTTTTCAAGATTATCAATGTTTATCCTTTGCTTCTTTGTAAGCTTGGGCGCTTTTGCTGGAAATGAGGTTTCTTTGAGTATAGAAAAAGCTTATCTTACTCCTGGTGAAACAGCAACATTGACTATTAAATTGAATAATACTGTTGTTATTGGTACTGTTGGTGCAACTATCAACTTGCCAGAAGGTATTACCTTTGTAAAGGGTGAAACTTTGGAAGATGGTTCTTATGTTCCTGTAATGGGAACTACAGAGTTATCAAAGAAGGCTACAGTATTGAGCTGCACAACTAAATCTAATGTAGCTCACTTCTCTATTGCCAAAGGTGGTAATAAGTTCCAGCCAGGTGAGGGAGATTTGATTACATTCGATGTAAATGTAGCAAAAGATTTTGGTATCTATGGTAATATCACTTTGGATGAGGGTTTAGGTGTTTATACAATTGTAAATGACGATGCCACATTCTCTCAGAAATCTTATACATTAGACTCTTATACAACTAAGGTTTACAACAATGATGAATTGTGTGTTCCTAGTGTAGCAGACTTTTCTATTGCTCCAGGTGAGAAGAAGACTATTACTTTGGATTTGCAGGATGAGAAGCATCTTATTTCTCTCTTGTCTTACAATGTAGAAATGCCTGCAGGTTTGACAATTGATCCAGAGTCTTATGAGGCTCTTAAGGAAAGAGCTCCTTATCATGAGGTACATATAAAGAAGAGCGGCCGTATTGGTATCATTCCTAGTGGTAGATCTGAGGAATTGGATTTCAAGGGTACTAGTGGTTCTATCATTTCATTCGATGTTATTGCTGACAATACTTTCAATGGTGATGCTACTATTAAGTTCTATGATTTCCTTGCAACTACAAAGGCTATCGACGGTAAGGTTGATCAGTATTATGCAAAGGATTTTACTGTTAAGGTAACAAAGAGCGGTACTGCAACTGGTATCAACGGTATCGAGTCTGACTTCGCAGCTAAGGCTGACGGTATCTACACA
>JAIHZV010000050.1 GCA_022718015.1 Phascolarctobacterium sp.
GTTGATGCCGTTCTCCACCGAACGCGACAGCACCTGCAGCGCCTTACACGCATCAATCGCATCATCGTCGACAGCGGTATGGCGGGACTGCGGAATAAAATAACGGTCATCAAAGCCACGCAGCAGCGGATGGTTCTTAACCGTCAGGCCGTAGGGGAAGATGCCAAACATCTTCGCCGGCAGCACCGTCTTGTTCACGCCGTAGTAATGGTACAGCGCCGCCTGCGCACCCCAGCACAGCGTCATCGTCGAATAGCAGTGATACTCCGCCCAATCAAGATAAGCTTCTATTTCTTTCCAATAGTCGACCTCCTCAAAGGGAATCGTTTCCACAGGCGCACCCGTCATCAGAAAGGCATCATAATAATTATCCTTGATATCGCTAAATTCCAGATAAGCTCTGTCGAGATATGAATTATCCGTGTGCGTCGTTTCGCGGCTCACCACGCGGCAGAAGTCAACCTCTATTTGCAGCGGCGAATTGCCCAAAAGACGCAGCAGCTGAATTTCCGTCGGCTTCTTGAGCGGCATAAGATTTAAAACGCACACCTTCAGCGGACGAATACGCTGCGTCGTCGCACGCTGCTCGGTCATCGTAAAAATTCCTTCCTCCTGCAGCTGACAGATAGCGGATAAATGGTCGTTGATTTTAATAGGCATTGTCTCTTCCTCCCTAAATTCCTAACTTATAATGATTAAACTCGCTTGCTACAGGAGGTTATGCAAATAAAAAAGCTTCCGTTCCTGTAAACCTACAGGGACGAAAGCGTCATTTCGTGTTACCACCCTAATTCATACATATGTCGCCATATGCACCTCATCAAGTACGCAGGGATTTTGTTTACCCTTTAATACTCCAGCACTATAACGGGTGCTCCCGGACGGCCTAACCGCGAGCGGCTCAGCCAATCAGCTCCAAGACCATCTTCGATGTCACCACCTGCTCCCTCTCGCACCAGAATGAAGGCTCTCTTCGCCAGGCTCGTACATGTACTCTTCTCTTCATCGCTCAATATTAAGCTATGGGCAAAATGATACAACATACATGCGCAGCTGTCAACAAAAATTGTTACATTTCTCGTGGGAAAAGAAAGTACCAAGATTTTTGTAAACGATATTACAAAAATACGGAAAGCAGCAGCGTGCTTTCCGTAGAAAAATTAATCGCCATAGGCTAGAAGCAGTTCTTTTCACTATCATAAAATCGACATGGAGAAGATAGCCTGTTGCTTCCTAAAAATCTACACTTCATATTAATTGGCAGGCTGCCAGTCTTTCGTGAGCCAATAGAAATCGCAAGCCTGAATGTTGACATTAGCAACCTTGCTAGAGCTTACAAGATTAGTCTGCGGATGTCCATAGATAATCGTTGCCGCATCATCGAGCAAAATCTTTTGCATATCAATAATAAGCTGGCGGCGCTTGCTTTCATCAAATTCACTAATATATTGATCACCCAAGGCATCATATTTAGCATTACTATAGCCAGAGCTATTTTGTGGATTGGAACCATTCACATTAGTACGCCAATACATATTCATAAAGTTTATGGGTGAGCCAGCCTGCTCAGACAAAATATTAGAAATAAGCAAATCATATTTGCCACTTGTACCAATGCCATCAAGCACATTATAGTCTACAGCCTTAATATTGATTTTAATACCAACCTTCTTCGCATCAGCCTGAGTTGCCTCTGCAAAAATAGGCAATTCGGCACGGCTGGTATAGATAACATACTCAAGCTCTAAGTTTTTGCCATCCTTATCTACAAAACCATCTCCATCACTATCTTTCCAACCAGCCTCAGCAAGCAACTGTTTTGCACGCTCAACATTATAAGTGTTCGGATCTTTTAGTTCATTATAACCAAAATCCAAAGTCGGCGGCATAGCAGGCCCACCAGGAACAAAGGTATTATGCAGCAAAGTCTTGCAGTAAGTAGGGCGGTCCAGTGCAGATAACAGAGCTTGTCTTACACGCAGATCTGCTAAAGGCCTGCCCTCATTAACATTCATTCTAGCCAAGCAATCACGAATAGACGCCATTTCACTTACATGATAACCTTTTTTATCTCTAAAGAGCGGCATATCACCATAAGCTACATTAACAGCAACATCTATCTCTCCCTTTTGCAGCGCCATAGCCCTGGTATTGGGATCATTAACAGAAGGAATCTCCACAGTATCATAGGGTACCTTGCCATCCCAGTAATTAGAATTAGCCTTCATGACAGCCTTATTCTGGTTGAAAGATTCCACTATATATGGACCTGTGCAGATAGGTCCCATGCGCAAAATGTCTCTATCCTTAACGCTCGTATCAACGATAACAAAATAAGGATCACCTAAAACTCCAGGCAGACCAGGAGTCGGCTTCGTGGTTTTAATAATCAGATTCTGTCCTTCTGCCTTCATAGAAGCAATCTGCGCCCAGGTTTTTGCTTCTAAAGATTTATCAATAGTTCTTTGAATGGAAGACATGCAGGCTTCAGCAGTAACCTTGTTACCATTCGAAAATTTTGCTTTATCATTAATTTTGAAGGTCCAGGTAAGCTTGTCGTCGGCAACCGACCAGCTTTCGGCAATCCAAGGCTTCACATTCATTTTTTCATCAAATTTAATCAAAGTCTCGCCTAAGCCATAACGCGTCAGCGCCCAGCCAACAGCATGGTTCGTAGGCTCAAGATTATCGGCAAAGTTTACCACACCAAATTTTAAAACCTTATTACCAGACGCCTTAGCATCATCAGACTTACTGCCTCCGCAACCAGCTAAAGACAACGCCATAACAGCAGCAAGAGCCGTTGCTGAAAAATTTTTCCAAGTTAACTTCATACACATACTCCTTTCAAACATTCATTCTAAGATAGATGTAAAAATAACAATCTATGCTATTAGAACTTTTATTGCACTATTATTATAGCACTTGTGATTCTAAATTTCAATATGTAATTTAGATTTTTGCCAAAAAAATATAGCAGCTGAAGAACGCTGCTATAAAATCTTTCAAGTCAAAAGACCTGCCAAAACAACCTTGAGATAGGCAACAAACTGCGGTATAAATTCTCTTGTACCATAGCCAATTTCATAGAAAATAGTTATGTTATTAGCTTTTTTATATTCACAACTTGCAGGATAGAGTACCAAAGCAAAGCTGTTCTCTAAATTTATAAAGAGAATGGCTTGCTCTGCATCAAGCTGTGGTAAAGCAACCCTTGCTACAGCCGCCAAGCGACAATAATCAACATGCATTTGCTGCCTAAATTCCTTATGCTGTTCATCGCTCGCTCCTGCTAAAATTATCGTATTCGTAATAGAAAAAATAGACAGCAGGCGCTCATGCCTTAGCAGCATAGCCGCCCATTTTTGACAAAAAGCATCCAGATCATCAATAGGAGCTGTAAAGCTTACCTCTGCATCTGCCACCATCTGCCTGATTTCCTGCATGAGAATCAGTAAAAAAATATCCTCTTTACAAGAAAAGTAATTATATAAATTTATTCTGCTGAAATTGAGATTTAAGGCAATTTTACTAAAAGTAATCTTATCATAGCCAATCTCATCATACAGTTTTATCGTGGCATCTATTATCTGCTGCACTCTTTCCTGTTTCTCTTTTTCTCCATGTGCTCTTAAAAAACTCATCTTTCTCCTCTAAATTCTTTAATCATCTTCTTCATTCAGCTTTTTGCATAGCATCGTCAGTCCGCCCAGCGTCCAGAAGCACAGGCCCATCTGCGTATTAAAATACACGTGGTCAGTCAGGCCGCCAACGATAATGCCCACCGTCGCCAGCACATAGCCGCGTCCCATCGCCTTCAGCCACAGGCTGCGTCCGTGATAAGCAAGCCTCCAGGCGGCAGGCAGGAAAATGCCCCACCAGACAACAAGAAACGCCAGCAGACCATGCGCACCCAGCTCTGCCCAGATATTCAAAAAGATATTGTGGCAATGGTACATGATAACGCTCTTATCCGCCAGATAAAAATTATACGTCGGATAGACAAAGCGATAGCCGTACCAGCCAACGCCCAGCGGAAATTCCTCGATAATCCACTTCGTACTTTTCAGATAGGCCATACGCAGTGCAATCGACGTATCGCCGCCATAGCCGCCCTGAATCGAAGCCAGACGATGCAGCACAGCCGTACCGCCTGTTGCCAGCACTGCCGCGCCGCCGCCCAGGATAGGGATGAACGCCTTACGGCAGAACAGCACGCAGAACGCCAAAAGCATCACCGCACACGCCACCCAGTTGCCGCGCGAATACGTATAAAGCAGGCACAGCGCTGCCAAAAGTCCCGTGCCCAAAAAGGCCAGACGCCACTTCTTATGCGCCTTCGTCTGATTGAAAAACGCCGTACTGTAGGCGATGACGAGCACCAGATAGCCTGCCAGGATATTAGGATTCACGAGCGTAGAGAACACGCGCACCTTGATATCCGGGAACTGCTTCGGGTCAACCCAAATGCCCTCAGCCGTCACGCCAAAAAGCTTCTGTGCCAGGCCAATCACACTGACGAGCAGCGAAACGCCCAAAAACGCACCGATGAGCTGCAGCGGACGCGGCAGGCAGCCAAAGCGCTGCCATAAAAGCAGCAGCTTTTCCTGCATCGACAGCTGCTTGGTACAGCAAGTGTTCTGCTCATCACTCTCCACTGCGCACCTATCGCTATCCACGACTGAAGCATAGCGCAGCAGCACAAAAACAAGCGCAGCATACTGCCCGACAACGTACACCCAGTTCCAGAAGGATAAGAATCTATCCATAGAAAAGTAGATAGAAGCTGCGCTGATAGCCAGCAGCACATACAGTGTCACCTGCTGCCACGGACGCAGCACGCAGGGCTGTGAGCCTCGTCCCCTGACATGTGCCACAATCGCCGCACAAATAAAGGTCACGCCAACGCAAAACGAGGTAAACTCCTGCTCCAGCGGAATGACCGCCACCGTAAAGAGCAGCATATACCATATTTTGTTTTCCAAGTAATTGGCTAATTTTGTCATATTTCACCCTAAAGTTAAGTTTATTTTTTTAGGACACCCTTCAATGTTTCTTTTAATTCATTTTACTCTTGTCTGCCAGCAGCAGCTTCTTAAATTCGCCAACAAGATACAGACTGCCGCAAACGCAGATTACGCCGCCCTCGCCTGCTTCGCTCAGCGCCGTGCTGTAGGCTGTCGCCAAATCCGTCTCGGCAACCGCATTGCTGCCTACCAGCTTCGCCAGGTCAGCAGCCTCAGCAGCACGCGCACCCTGGTCGGCACGCACGGTATAAACCACATCGTTATCCTTAATCAGCGTCTTGATAACACCGCTCATATCCTTGTCGCCCATCATGCCAAAAACAAAATGCACCGGCTGATTGGGATAATATTTATCGAGTGCCTTACGCAGTGCCTCCGCACCATTCGGATTATGCGCACCGTCCAAAATGATATCCGGATTTTTATGGATACGCTCCAAGCGTCCCGGCCAGATAGTATTTGCTACGCCGACATGCAGCGCCAGCTCGTTAATGCGGTCATCCTGCTTGGAAACAAGCTTCGCAGCCACAATCGCCACGCTGGTGTTCTTAATCTGGTGCTCGCCCGGCAGTTTGATTTCGTAATCGGAATGATAGAAATCGCCTGCGTGCAGCGTGAAGGTCTGCCCCTCCATCGAGCTTTGCACCTCGGTGCCATAGAAGGCCTTGCCATAAAGATATACAGGCGCTTCCTTAAACATAGCCAGACTCACGATAGGCCCCAGTGCTTCGTTGCCCTCCGCCGCCGTAACCAGAGGCACCTTCTCCTTGATAATACCGGCCTTCTGCATAGCGATACGCTCCAGCGTCTTGCCGCAGCGGTCAGTATGGTCGAGCGCTACATTCGTAATTACGCTGACTACAGGCGTAATTACATTCGTGGAATCCCACAGGCCGCCCATGCCGACCTCGATAACCGCATAATCAACCTTTTGCAGATAAAAATAAAGGAAGGCCGCAGCTGTAAGAATCTCAAACTGCGTCGGCTGCTCGCACACGCCCTTCTTCACTACGCTGTCCGCTGCCACCTTCACGGCAGTAACCGCCATCGCGAAATCCTCGTCGCTGATGTCCTTGCCGTTCAGGTTAATGCGCTCATTGTATTTCACCAGATGGGGCGAGGTGAACTTGCCCACCTTAAGGTTCGCTGCCAGCAGGATATTCGTAATCATGCTCGTAACGGAGCCCTTGCCATTCGTACCCGTAACATGTACGGTTTTGAGCTTCTGCTCAGGATTGCCCAGCTCGCGCAAAAGACCTTCAATGCGCTCCATACCTAATTTAATACCAAACTTGCCCAGGCTGTCTAAATACGCCAGGCTCTCTGTATAATTCATTGTGCTTACGCCTCCATATTTTTCTTGACACTATATTATAACATATTATCTAATTCTTGCCAGCAAACGTTTTTCTATATCAGAAGCGCTATATAAAATACTCGTAACAATAACTTCGTCGCCTTTTATAACATAGAACACAGAATATTTTCCGACTACCATCCGTCTTATCGACTTAAAAAATTCACTCTGCGACTCAAGTAAAGCACACCGTTCCGGAAAACAATCCAAAGACAGTATTGCTCCTGTAAGACTATTATAAATCGCTTCGGCAGCTTGCGGTGCAAATAACTTCGTTGCAATATAATCATAGATAAGCTCTAAATCCTGTAATGCCTCCTGCGTAATCTGCACTTCATAAGTTTTCATAACTTTGACTTTCTGAATTCAGCAAACGCCTCGGCAGCTTTATAAACTCTGCCAGCTTCTATATCAGCATAACCCTTTGCCAACTTGTCATGTAACTGCACATTAGTCATCATATCAGCATTAACCGCCACAGGTGCTTTAGGCAGCGTAACAGAAAACGGTATTCCGCCAGTAAGAGCAATCTGATTCAAGTACATCGTTATAGCAGTCGACATCGGTACGCCAAGTTTGCTTAATACTTCTTCAGCCTTTTCCTTAACATCAGGATTAACGCGTAAATTTAAAGTTGCAGTTTTTTCCATTATTATCGCCTCCCAAGATAATTGTAACGCTTTTAACGTCACAATTCAAGCATGCTTTTATAATAATCGTGCTTTTCAACAATCCTGCATTGTAAAGAAAATAGCGTACAAACGCAAACCATTATGTGGCAGGCATTTGTACGCTATTTGCGATATTTTGAGTAAAGAGTACCCACGAATTTTCACAGCTTTTTCGTTGTCTGCTCTCACTTCTTATGCTAAAATATTTATGGTGCTTCCATAACGGTAGGCGGTT
>JAIHZV010000051.1 GCA_022718015.1 Phascolarctobacterium sp.
GAGGACTGCTTATTGCTGTTAATCATTGTATTAAGCGAAGCAGCATCTGCTTCATCATCAACTATAAACAACGGATTTCCTTTCATAAATTGAGTATTATTGAAAATATTTGCCCATAAACGCAGTATCCTGGCATTTTTCTTTAAGACAACAATAACAGGCTTTACAAGCTTATTTTCCATAAACAGCTTAGAATCATTTTCACCGCAGATGCAGAAGCCTTCAAGATCTTCCTGCACTCTTTCTAGCGTCTGCTGCTGTAAGACAACATTATCTGTTGTGAGAAGCAGAAAAGCAGGAAAGCCTAAATCCGCTGCCTTACACATGATGCCAAACATCTGACCTGTTTTGCCAGACTGAACATTACCGAAAAGCAGTCCTACTTCGTGTTCTATAAAAGAAAAAGTTTGGATATGTCTTCTGCTGACTTCTTCTGCTGACTGCTTTACTGATTCTGCAAGTTTATTGCTGCCACGTTCAATTAATTTATCAAGATATGTTTGTAAAAAACTCATACTGCACCGCTTTCATTAACATCAGCAAGATCCATACGCCAAACTTCAAGCAGGTTGCTTTCGTCGTCTGGATCTTTTGCCATCTGCGTTGTTTTAGTGATAATAATATTTGAAGCACCATAAGCTTCAAGCATTTCTTTGGTAATCATACCATTACGATTCGTATCTTCACCAGTATTATTGATAACAGGCACTAACCCTGCTGCTGCCAGACGGCCTTTTATCCAACGTCCCAAAATCAATTCATCACCTACTGCACTGAACTGTTTGTTATTATCACTGGTAGTATGTACCTTAAAAGTATAGCCGTCATCTGTAACTGCAAGAAAAGGCTTGTTTTTTTCAGGGTAGCCAGAAAGCTTATATACTTTAGACGCAACAGTTATCTGCGTTTCAAACCAGTCTCTGTTTTTTCTCTTGCTTCTAGGAGCTGCATAGCAGACATTGAGGTTAGATTTAGTATAATGCTGGCCATCGTCCATAAATTTTTCTGCTTCTGACGGTACTTTCAGTTCCAATACAAAACTGGTATCTGTTTTGTATTTATCGTAAAGATCTACTTCTTTTTTCGGTACAGCTTCTACAAGCTCAACTCCTTCGAGAGAAGTATTTATTTCCCTGATTAAATTTATACTAACAATATCTGCAATATTGGCAGAGCAGTCATTTTGCTTCAAGCGTTCTGTTAGTTTAGCAATTTCGGTGCATTCAGCAGGTTCTTTGCTTAAAATTGAAACTTCATACTGTCGGCGGTTGTTCGCATCTAATTTTATTACTCCAAGATTAGCAGAACCGAGAATAGCAGCAAAAACAATTCCATTTTTATAAAAACAGTAAACTTTACCATGATACTGGAAGGTCTTAATCATACGGATTTCTCCTATACCTTCCTTCATCCATGAAGCATTAATTTTTTTTGCTGTATTGTATATGCTTTCGGGCATTCCTTCTTTTACATACATTCCTATGTTGAGGCATATATTTTTTAATCTGTATTTGTGTACTAGTTCATCTAATTCAATTAACGAAAGCTTAGATATATAGCCTACTGCGATTTCCACCATATCAGCTTGGGCTATATTTTCATTGAAAGCACCTATAATTGTCTTTTGCTCGTTTGTCGTACCTAAAGGCAAAATATTTGAATATAGTAATTCCATTTTAACAACCTCCATAATTTTATTATATAATCATTTTACTACATTCATGAGTTTTATGCATCAAAAAGCATTTCATTATGTGAATAAACAGTGAAATATTTGCAACTCTATTGCAGCTTTTTGTGAAATATGATACAATAATGCAAGTTTATATTGACAAATTAGAAAAGAGGATTTTTATGATTTTTGAACTTGGTGAATTATTCTGCGGTCCTGGCGGCATTGCCTACGGCGCTACAACAGCAGATATAGGTATCCCAGATTTTAGAATAGTACATCAATGGGCAAATGACTATGATAAAAATACCTGTGATACCTACACAAAAAATATCTGCCCCGATAATCCGAATTCTGTTTATCATGCTGATATCAGAGAATTTGACATGGAGCAGCTTGCCCATATTACTGCTCTGGCTTTTGGTTTTCCCTGCAATGATTACAGCGTAGTTGGCGAGCAGAAGGGTATGGACGGTGTTTATGGCCCTCTTTATTCTTATGGCGTAAAAGCATTAAAAAAATTCAAACCTATGTGGTTTTTAGCAGAGAATGTCGGCGGTTTACGCAATGCAAACGAAGGCAAGGCCTTTACGAGGATACTTGCAGAAATGCGTAACGCTGGCTACAAACTTGTGCCCCATTTATATAAATTTGAGGACTATGGTATTCCGCAGGCACGTCATAGAATTATCATCATCGGCATTAGAAACGATATTGATGTTGAATTTCATGTACCATCACCTGAACCATATAAGAATATTGATAACACCTGCAAAACAGCTATCGAAAATCCGCCTATTACTAAAGATGCCTTAAACAATGAACCTACTAAACAAAGTGAAACTGTTAGAAAACGTCTTAGTTACATAAAACCAGGTGAAAACGCCTTTACAGCTGATATTCCAGAAGAATTACAGCTGCACATTAAAGGTGCCCGCATCAGCCAGATTTATAAACGTCTAGATCCTGATAAACCTGCTTATACTGTTACAGGCAGCGGCGGCGGCGGTACACATATCTACCACTGGTCTGAACCTCGCGCCCTTACTAACAGAGAAAGAGCACGTTTGCAGACTTTCCCGGATACATATGAGTTCCTTGGTCCTAAAGAAAGTGTTCGCAGACAAATAGGTATGGCCGTCCCTTGTCAGGGCGCACGCATAATCTGCGAAGCTGTATTGAAATCTTTTGCGGGAATCCCCTATGATTACATCAAACCTAATATAGAAGAATAATACTTAGCAAAAAAACTGCTGCACTTCAAATGATTGCAGCAGTTTTTTATTGCAGAAATTGTCTGTTATTATGTTATAATATAGTCATGGACTTTAATTTAGGTAGGTGAATTAGTTTATGATTACAGAGCAGTTAGCAGAGAAAATATTGTGGGAACCGTTAAAAGAAGCTCCTGACAGGTTAATTATTATAAGCGGCTATGCTACACCTGCTGCTTTAGGCTGGTTTATTGATAGCCTCTCTAAACGTAAAATACATAAAATATCTATAGAATTATTTTTAGGAATGACGCCAGCGGAAGGGATAAAGCAAGATATACATAACGGATTTCTTGAATTAATACAAAACTCAAGAAAAGGTGAAGCTAGGCAAGTGATAAACAGATTAGATTGTAGTTATTTTTTAAAAACTGCCGATGCTTTAAACGGAGCAGTTTATATTTGGTTGAAAGATAATGTTCCTGTAAAAGCCTTTCAAGGATCTGCTAATTTTATGTTATCTACATTTATAGACAAAAAATATATAAATTTGATGAATGAAGCAAACCCAATGGATGCATATGAGTTTTATGAAAAATGTATTAGTAATTCTATATATTGCAACCATGGAGAAGCAGAAGAGCAAGTAACAATTATAAATTCTCACTGGTTCTTCGACCATGAAGAGAAAAGACTTGTTGATAAAACTAACAGTTCAGTTGAAAGATGTACTCTGTCCCTATTACAATCTAGGAAAAATGAAATTGGAGCTAAATCAAGCTTAAATTGGGGACAAAGGTTAGAAGAAAATAGAAATCCTAATGAAGCTTACATTCCTATTCATAAAAAAGCTCATGCAAAAGACTTCTTTCCAGCACATGAGTATTTCTTTGCATTAACAGATGACGGATATAGTTTGCTGCTACGTGTAGAACAGGCAACTAATAAAGCTGTAACCACACCTTTATCAAATGCACAATTAGGGGAGTATTTTCGGAGAAGATTAGGACTGGCAAATGGTGCTTTCGTAACAACGGAAGATTTAAAAAGGTACGGACGGACTACTGTAACTTTTTATAAAATTGATGAAGAACAGTATTATATGGATTTTTCTCCAGAAACAGCTGAAGAAGATAATACGCAGATAGAATTGTTTTGATTACTATTTTAACCGAGGTGACCTATCATACAAATTCAAAATTTCACCCCAAACGATATTTCCGCCGCCGCCCACCTTACCAAGCTGACCTGGGGCGATGAGCTGTCCTTGACGAACGAGGACTTGAAGAGCGTGCTTTACGAGGCGATGGTGCGCTATTATTTCCGCAGCGAGAGCTTTTCCTTCAAGCTGTCGGATGATGACGGTATGCAGGGCTTTCTGCTGGCCGCGCCCTTGTCTGAGCGTGACCATTCGCAGGCGTGGCTTAAGAAGGCATTGGCGCCGTTTACCTGTGAGGAGCAGGATTTGGTGTATAATTATCTGCGCTATCTTTCCTATAACGGACAGAGGGTGCGTGCGCTGTCTAAGCCTGATGATTTGCTGCTGTGCCTGTTTTTGAGCAGGAAAAGCGGCGTGGGCAGCAGGCTACTGCAGAAGGTGGAGGCTGCTGCAAAGGCGCAGGGCATTAAGAAGCTGTTTTTGTGGGCAGATGCGACGTGTGATTATGCTTATTATCGCAGACGCGGCTATAGCGAGGCGGAGCAGTTTACGAATACGCTGCTGCCTGAGCTGGGGGCGCAGGAGACGTGGATATATAGGAAGAGTGATAACTATGGAGATTAAATCTGTCGCACTTTTGGGTGCAGGAGCTGTTGGCTCTTATATTATTTGGGGTTTGAGCAGGCTAGAGAATATTAATTTTGGCGTTGTTGCTGAGGGAAGCCGTGCGGAACGTTTGCAGCGTGAGGGCTGCCTGATTAATAATGATATTTACAGGCCACAGGTATGGACACCGCAGGAGGCTCAAGGGGTAGATTTATTGATTGTAGCCTTAAAATATGGTGCGCTGCCGGAGGCATTGCCTTCTATCCGTACTATTGCCGGCAGCAATACTGTTGTTATGAGTCTGATGAATGGCGTAGACAGCGAAGACATAATTGCTCAGGTTGTTGCTCGCAAGCAGCTGCTTTATTCCTTAATTAAAATTGCTTCGCATCATGAGGGCAGGGGAGTATGCTTTAACCCTGAAAGCACGATGGGCATTGTCTTTGGCGAAGCGGAGCCTCCCTTTGATAGCGAGCGGGTCTTGGCGGTGGAAAAGCTTATGCAGAAAGCAGCTATTCATATTCGCCGTACTGATTGTATTAAGGAGGAAATGTGGGCTAAATTTCGTCTGAATGTATGCAATAACTTGCCGCAGGCTGTTATAGGCGTAGGCTTAGGCTGCTATAAGGATAGCAGTCATATGCAGGCTATAAGTCAAGGATTGCGCCAGGAACTGGAGGCTATTGCTGCAGCGAAGGGTATTGATATAGATAAATGTGCTAAATCCTCTAATCATGGAAGTGCCGCAGCACCGTATACACGTTTTTCTACGCTGCAGGATTTAGATGCAGGCCGTCATACAGAGATTGATATGTTTTCAGGCGCGCTGATGAAGATGGGACAGGAGCTTGGGATTCCTACGCCCTTTAATGCTTATACCTACCATATCATAAAGGCGTTAGAAGAAAAAAATGACGGGCTTTTTGATTATACGGGCAAGAATGAGGAACGCATCTGCGCAAATTAGTCATAATGTCGCAGCTTATAAAAATAACGTCTATGCTTTGATTTTACATAGACGTTATTTTTTTAGCTTTATTTTGCTTGCTTCCTTATCAAGGTAAAAACTCTCAGCGAGCAGCAGAGAATAATTACGGCGCTGAGCGTGAGCACATAAAAGCCGTGCCTGCTGCCTATCATGGTGGAGTGGGCGAGGTTGCTTGGCTCGGCGGCCTGCGCACTGGCGACAATGGTGCTGATGACAGCAGTACCGACTGCACCTGCAAGCTGGAGCAGCGTGTTCATGGCTGCGTTGCCGTCGGCGTTGAGGCTTTCGGGGAGCTGGCTGAGGCCGTTGGTCATAATAGTACCCATGGAAAAGCCTTGGCCGAAGGCGAAGAAGAGGTAAAAGACGATGAAAATTAGCGAGGTCAGCTCGCCGGGATAAAGGCTGTAGCAGACGACGGAGAGCAGGATGGAGCTGTTGCCGAGGAGAATCGGACGCTGGGCGCCGAGCTTATCGAGCAGCCTGCCGCTGATGGGGGCGAGAGCCGCGCCGAGCAGACAGCCGGGCAGGAGCAGGCAGCCTGCGGTGAAGGCGCTGGTGCCTCTGACGAGCTGTGCATAGTTGGGGATGAGAAAGCCAAGGCCGAGGCAGATGAAGCCGACAAGCAGCAGGCTGACGGTGCTGAGTGTGTAGGGTGTATAACGAAAGATTTCTACGCGCAGCAGCGGTGCGTCGCTTTTCAGCGAGAGGCGGTAGAATAGCGTCAGCGCGGCAAGGCAGAGGAAGAAGAGCGCCAGCACCTTGCTGTGCAGCCAGCCGAGCGAGGAGGCTAGAGTGGTGGCAAAGATGAGGCTGCTGAAGCCGATGATGAGCAGCAGATACAGCGGCAGGTTGAAGCGTGCTTCCGGCTCCAGTGCACCTGCCTGACGGATGCTTTTGATGCCCAGCACTGCGGAAAGCAGCAGGAAGGGTAGCAGGCTGATGAAAATCATACGCCAGCCAAAATAGCTGACAATCAGGCCGCCGAGCGAAGGGCCGACCGCAGGCGCCATGGCGGTGATGAGCGAGGCTACGCCAATCATGAAGCCGAGGCGTTCGCCGGGCACCTGCTCTAGGATGATGTTGAACATCAAGGGCAGAGCGATGCCTGTGCCGATGCCCTGCAGCAGACGGCCGGTGAGCAGCACATAAAAGCTTGGTGACCATGCTGATAGGATGGTGCCTGCAAGGAAGCTGATGATGGCGGTCGTAAATAGCGTGCGCGTCGCGAAGCGACGCTTGAGATAAGCGGATGTGGGGATGATGAGTGCCAGCACTAAAAGATAGCCGGTGGTTATCCATTGGACGAGTGATGTGCCGATGCTGAATTCGTGCATGAGCGTTGGAAAGGTGACGTTCATGGCGGTTTCGACGACAACGCCACTGAAGGACATGATGCCTGCGGCGATGATGGAAAAGAGCAGGCGTGTATCGAGCACGCGGGCTGGGGCGTTAGTCATGTGCCTGCATCTCGCTTCCGCTCGTTTGGGGCGCAGTACCCTCCAGCTTTGGCTTACGCTCGGACATGATGGCGTACAGCTTGGCGATGGTGGCTGCCGTCGTGCAGATATCCTCCTCGCTGATGTCGGTGATTTGTTCTGCCAGCCAGCCGTGATATTGCGCGATATAG
>JAIHZV010000052.1 GCA_022718015.1 Phascolarctobacterium sp.
TTGCCGACGTTCGGAATGCCGACAATCATCACGCGTACCGGACGGTTACGCACGCCCTTCTTCAGCCATTTATCAATTACAGGCTTAGCAGCGAGCTGAATAGCGCTGATGAGCTGCTTTACACCCTTGCCTGTTGCACAGTCCAGCTTACAGACAGGCAGACCGCTGTTTTTGATTTTCTCAACCCACAGGTCAGTCTGTGCCTTGTCAGCCATATCCAGCTTGTTTAACGCAATAACCTTCGGCTTGCTTCCCAGAATATCCTGAAGCATCGGGTTTGTGCTGGAGCGCGGAATACGTGCATCAAGCATCTCGACAACAACGTCGACAAGCTTAATCTGGCTTTCCATCATGCGTTTGGCCTTGGTCATATGACCGGGGAACCATTGAATTTTAAAATCCTCAAGCATCATTTTGCTTCACCTGTATCAGCCTTAAGAACACGTATTTTATCCAGCGGCCAGAAGGCTGCCAGAGCACGGCCCTTTACAAGCTTCAGCGGCACAAAGCCAACGTCAGCAAAGCGGCTGTCCTCAGAGTTGTTGCGGTTATCGCCCAGCACGAAAATAGTGCCCTGCGGTACTACAACCTTGCGATAATCGGACATATTTCTGCCCTTCGGGTCATTATGATAAATATAGGTTTCGTTAAGCTGATTGCCGTTAACAAAAACGTTGCCGTCCTTCATCTCTACACTGTCGCCGCCTACAGCGATAACGCGTTTGATAAAGTCGCGGCTTTCATCCTTCGGAAAGCGGAAGATGACGATTTCGCCACGCTTCGGGTCAGTAACAAAATAGCTTAATTTGTCTACGACAAGACGCTCGTGATTAACCAGCGTCGGATACATGGAAGAGCCCTCAACCATATATGGTTCAACAAGAAAAGTGCGAATGCAGAAGGCCAGGGCCACTGCCACAATAATCGAAACTAACCAGTCGCTGGCGGAATCCTGCCAGGACATTTCTTTTTTACTACTCAACTATAAATCACCTCGTATATTGCATTAACAATTCATGTACTATTGTAGCATAAATTTTAGCTTTCGTCAGCTAATCTTATGACAGAAGTGTAAATTCTGTCGAAATGAATAAAAGGGAGTGCATTACTACACTCCCTTTTACTATGAATACAAAATTGATTAGCGTTTTTCTCTGATACGAGCTGCTTTACCAGTCAGGTTGCGCAGGTAGTACAGTTTAGCACGGCGAACGATACCAACGCGAGCTACAACGATTTTGTCGATACGCGGGCTGTGAACCGGGAAGGTTCTTTCTACGCCAATGCCATAAGAAATACGACGAACGGTGAAGTTTTCGCGAACGCCGGAGCCGCTACGAGAGATTACAACGCCTTCAAACAGCTGAATACGCTCTCTGGTACCTTCGACGATTTTGCAATAAACTTTAACGGTGTCGCCTGCTTTAAAATCAGGGATGTCGGAACGAAGTTGTTCTTGTTCCAGTACTTCAATAATGTTCATAGTTATCCTCCTAAATCATAGACGTTCATGTGCGAACTCCACAGCGGACCGCCCGTATTACACAACGTGTATTGTATCATAATCAACACTTTTATGCAAGGGGAAAATAAAATATTTTTAAGATTTTTCCTCTGCTTGATAAATATTATACGTATTCTTGCCTTTACGCTTCGCATGGTACAAAGCGTCATCTGCACGATTGAACAAGGTCTGCAAAGCGAGCCCGTGCTGTACAAGCGCAACGCCAACGCTGATAGTCAAAGGCACCTCAGGATAGAGCTTTGTGATATCTTTCGACATGCTTGTCACAAACCTTTGCATAAAGCTATGCAGCGCCTGCTCGTCCTGAGCAGCCTTGGCAAGAATCAAAAATTCATCGCCGCCATAACGGATAAGAATGGCTTCTCTAGCAAAGAAATTGCGCATAGCGTTAGCCAATTCTTTAATCACAGTATCACCCATGCTATGACCAAAGGTATCGTTTATTGCCTTGAAATTATCAATATCAATAATCATCAGCGCATAGCTGTCCGCATCCTTCTGCGCCAAAGCCTGCTCTATATACATAAAGCCTGCGTAGCGGTTCAGCAAATCCGTCAGTGCGTCATGAGTCGCAGCATATTCCATATTACGCGTATGTGTAATATCCGTAAAGGTCAGAATAAAATGGCTCAAGCGTCCTAATCTGTCGATATCGACCAGCATGACGTGTGCCAGCCAGTATGTATTGGCGGCATCAAGAAATTTGATATCATACGAGCTGCATTCGCTGCTGATATGCTTATTGACATATTCCAAAGAAAACATTTCCCGCAAATCAGCTAATGGCGAGTCCTCTCCCCCAACATGGTTTATGAAGGCTGTGAGAAAGTCATTGTAGCTTCCCTCTGCCGGAAGATGCAGACTGCCATCATTCTTCATAACCCGATAGGTTTGATTCTGATAATCACAATAATAGCACGCACTATAACCATGCTCTAACGCGTTCATCATCTGGTTCAGATGGTGGCTATGGCCCTCCTCGAGGGCCGCAGTAAGCTTTTTTGTTTCCTGCTTATTGATATACATACGCTTATCTGCCTCAGCCAGCAGATTTTTCATCAGCGGCTGCTCAAGCTCCGTGCTTAACGCATAGCCAACAGCATAGCTAATCGGCAGATAGGCATTGGCATCATTATATTTTGCTGCAGCCTCATGCACATTATCAGCTATTTTTGTCAGCTCATCTAGGCTTGTCTGAGGAATTATAGCGATAAATTCATCACCACCGTAGCGGCCGACAAAATATTGCGCAGCTATGCTCTCGCGAATGAGCTTGGAAAAGTTCGCAATCAGCTTATCTCCCTCTTCATGACCTAACGAATCATTGATAAACTTCAGGTTGTTCAAATCAAACATGAACATCCCCGTAGGCTTAGCAATAAACTCAGCGTCTTTAATAAGCTGTTCACAACGATTTTTGTTTGGCAGCTGGGTGTGCTTATCAACAAAGACCTGCGCATTAAGCTCCTTATTGCGCCGCATAATGCCCGCAGAGTTAATATACTGCCGGATAATAATCGCCAAAAGCAGCAGTATCATTACGTTGATAGCAACCTCAACCATTTTAATCGTCTGTGCCCGCTTTTGTGTATACATTTCAGCAGTGCCCACCATATCGTCGCATATTCTGAAATAGCGCTCGCTCAGAACAACAAGGTTGGTATTCTTATAGCCCATAACACGCGCGTACTGCACCTCAGCCTTCAGGTGCCTCCATTCAGCACTCAGCAGCGCCATTTTGTCTTGAAAGTCCTCATCTTCAATACGCACGAGCTGCAGCTTTTCACTGCCATTCTGGATGCCGTCAATATAGCCATCCAATGTAGCTATAATGGCATCTGCATTATTACCGGAGATTTCCAGCTTAACCATACGCTGCGTAGCACCACGCACCAGGCCGGCATAGTTTACCACACGCGCTGTTCCCTGAATGCTCTCTACAAGGAACATCATATAAAAGACTAGAGCAAAAAGAATAACCGTAATAATCGTCTGCACCAGACGTTCAGCACTCTTTTTATTCAAGCCAATCATTTTAAACATGATTATTTTTTCTCCCACCATGCTTCGCCAGCAAGTCTGTCTAAAATAATCGCTGCAGCGCTGCGCACGCAAAGATGGTTATAATCACAGGGGCCGTAGACAGGCTCTAAAATATAATCAAACTTCGCCATCGTTTCTGCTTCAATGCCAAAGCCGGTGCCAAAGAGCAGCAGCACAGGTCTGTCACCATCCTGCAGCTGCTTACGCATAAAGCTATAAGAAACAGTATTCGGATAAACGCGCGCGTCTGTAGTCACGATATAAGGCTGCTTTCCGGTACGCTCAACTATGGTTTGCACAGCACTAGCAATATCAGGCTGCCACAGCACACGGCTCAGCGCATCAGCACGGTCAGGATTATAAACCCTGCCATAGCCATCCTGCCAATAGGTAAGAATTTTGTCGATAATCTGCTTCTGCACCTCGAGCGGATGGATAATATAATAGCCCTGCACGTTATAGGTGCGACAGGTGCGCGAAATATCATGGATATCAAAGTTGGTTACAGCGCTGGCAATAACGTTCATGCGCTTGTTGTAAATGGGATAATGGACAAGACCAACATATAAATCAGCCATTTTCCTCTTCTCCCTTCACGCTGGCGGCCTTGCGCTTTTCTATTTCAGCAGCAAGCTCACCGCGCAGCTCTTCATAAAAGCGGCGCTCTGACTTTTTCATTTTATAGGGCAGACGACCTGTAAGCATCTCCTTCTGCTCTGCACTTAGCAGGTCAGGACGCAGGAAAAAGGTTGCCTTTAGCGACTGCTTCAAGCGCCAGCTGTTAATCAGCGCATGGTTGCCACTGCGCAGCACCTCCGGCACCTCCATGCCCTCAAAGCTTACGGGACGGGTATACTGCGGATATTCTAAAAGACCGGTGCTGAAGGAATCCTCCTCCGCACTTTCAATTTTACCCAGAACACCGGGAATAAAGCGAGAAATAGCATCCATAACGATAATGGCCGGCATTTCGCCGCCAGTAAGCACATAATCACCAATGGAAAGCTTCTCGTCTACCCAATGGAAGATACGCTCATCAAAGCCCTCATAATGGCCGCAGACAAAAATAAAATCCTGTCCGCAGTGTGCATATTCCTCGACGATGCTCTGCTTGAGCGTGCGTCCGCCCGGGCACATCGCAATCACGCGCGCGTTGGGGAGCTGCTCCTTAGCCTTGCGGATGGCAGCAACCATCGGCTCCGGCTTCAGCACCATGCCTGCACCACCGCCGAACGGCGTATCGTCGACAGTACGGTGATTGTCATGCGTAAAATCACGCGGATTGATGCAGCTTACTTCGATAAGTCCTTTGCTGACAGCACGCTGCAGAATGCTATGGCTGGCAGCCTGTTCAATTTGCTCCGGAAATAAGGTTACAAATAAAAATTTCATTCTTCATCAACCCATTCAGGTAAGGTTACAACGATGCGTTTTTCCGCAATGTTGATTTCTTTGACGTATAATTTCAGTGCAGGCAGCAGAATATCCTTTTCTCCCGGCACAGCAATTACATAAACGTCATTACTGCCGGTAGACAGAGAATCCTTGAAGGTACCCAGCTGCTTGCCCTCCTCATCGAAAACAGGCAGACCGATTAAATCAGCCACATAGAACTGCCCCTCCTCAAGGTCAGGCAAATCCTCAGCGTTAATCAGCACCTTCTGGTCACGCAGCAGCTCTGCTTCGTTCATGCTGTTGATTTCTTCTGTCGTCACAAGCACCATACGCTTATGAAAGCGGGCGCTCTTTACCGTCAGCTTGCGGCCATCTGCCAGCAGCAGATAGTCCAGGTCTAAAAATTGTTCCGGCTTTTCGGTTAATGGCAATATACGAATATCGCCCCGCACGCCGTGCGGAGCGACAATTTTGCCTATAACTATTTGGTTTTGCATGGATTATTCGCGGAAAGCAATAACCTTACCGTCTTCGGTAAGAATTTCCGCACCCATCAGCGCATCAATGTCAGTGCCAACGGTGATTTCCACAGTACGCTCTAAGGTACCATGACCGATTTCAGCACCAAGCTCCAAAGCTTCTGCTCTCTTGAGCTTTGCTTCAGCATCTTGCTTAGCTGCAGTGCGTTTATTT
Organism: Phascolarctobacterium sp.; assembly: GCA_022718015.1. Lineage (GTDB taxonomy): Bacteria > Bacillota > Negativicutes > Acidaminococcales > Acidaminococcaceae > Phascolarctobacterium_A. Next base: position 5,657 of record JAIHZV010000052.1, read on the forward strand.
CTTTCGATATCGATTTGTTCGCGCAAAGCCGGAAGTACGCTCAAATCGCTGGCTGCTTGATGTAATGCTTTTTTAGCCTGGAATTCGAATTGTTCCAGATCAAGCTCCATATTTTTTATGGTATTTTGGAGATCTCCAACAATTTTCAACTTTAAATCTTCGGTAACTTTTGCTTTTACAGCAACGGGAACTCTAACGATCATTTTATCCATAATCTACAAACCTCATCAAATAATTTCGACAATAACCTTTACGTTTTCACGAGTAGCTACTGCTTTCATAACAGTTCTGATTGCCTTGGCAATGCGACCTTGTTTACCAATAACCTTACCCATGTCCTCAGAAGCAACATGGAGGCGAAGCACCGTCGTTGTACCGGTGGTCTCCTCCTCCACTACTACTGCAGAGGGATTACTTACAAGAGATTTGGCCATAACTTCTACCAATTCTTTCATGTAGATCACTCCCCTCCAAATTATTTTGCTGCTTTAGCTTCAGCAAATTTTTTCATGATACCATCTTTGCTGAACAGGTTTTTAACAGTATCGGTCGGTTGAGCGCCTTTGTTCATCCAGTCGATAGCTTTTTCAGCGTCGATTTTTACGTTAGCCGGTTGAACGGTGGAATCGTAATAACCGATGGATTCGATGAAACGACCATCACGAGGAGAACGAGCGTCTGCAACAACAATACGATAGAACGGAGCTTTTTTAGCACCCATACGTTTTAAACGAATTTTAACTGCCATGTTGATTTTCACCTCCTTAAATTAATATCCTACAACATGGAACTTTTGTCTTTATTATCTACCAAACGGCAGCTTGAAGCCGCCCTTGGAAGCAAACTTTGCCATACCCTGCATGCGCTTCATCATCTTCTTGCTTTCCTCGAAGTTTTTCAGAAGCTTGTTGACATCCTGTACGCGCATACCGCAGCCTGCGGCAATACGTTTACGACGGCTGCCATTGATAATATCAGGGTTACGTCTTTCCTTCAGCGTCATGGAACGGATAATAGCCTCGATGCGGTCGAATTCCTTTTCGTCCACATTAGCTTCCTTCAGCTTCTGGCTAATGCCGCCCATGCCGGGGATTAAGCCCAGGATAGTTTCCAGTGAGCCAATCTTTTTGACCTGCTGCATCTGGTCTAAGAACTGCTCTAAGGTGAATTCATCCTTACGCAGCTTCTTTTCCATTTCCAGAGCCTTAGCCAAATCCGTGGTGCTCTGGATTTTTTCTACCAGAGTAAGGATATCGCCCATGCCCAGAATACGGGATGCCATACGGTCGGGGTGGAAGGGCTCCAAAGCATCAAGCTTTTCACCCAAGCCAATCAGCTTAACCGGCTTGCCGGTAACAGCTTTTACGGAAAGCACTGCACCGCCGCGAGCGTCGCCATCAAGCTTAGTAACGATTAAGCCGTCAATGCCTAATTCGCTGTTGAAGCTTTCAGCAACAGTTACAGCGTCCTGACCGGTCATAGCATCTACAACCAGCAGGATTTCCTGCGGATGTACTGCGCCTTTGATGTTGCGCAGCTCGTCCATCAGCTCTTCGTTAATATGTAAACGGCCTGCGGTATCGATGAT
>JAIHZV010000335.1 GCA_022718015.1 Phascolarctobacterium sp.
GTATCCGCGTCATAACAAGCTTTCTCAGCTTGTCTATGCGGCAAGCAGCACAGATGCGGACACTGTGTTCGTAGCAGGCAAAAAGATTGTTGAGGCTGGCAAGCTGCTGACATTCGACGAAGAGAAGATTTATGCAGAGGCTGAGGCCTGCACGAGAAAGCTCTTGAATAAATAATATAGATTTTTGCCTATGGCACTCTGAGCTTCCTATAAATATTATTTCAGTTTTTAGGGTGAAAAGCCTAAAATATAGCAAATAGCAGTAAAAGGAGAAAATTATGGCTAAAATTATCAAGAAAGCAAATTTAGCACCTGCTGTCTATGAATTCGTCGTAGACGCACCGCTCGTGGCTCACAAATGCCACCCTGGACAGTTCGTTATCATCCGCACTGACGAATATAGCGAACGCATTCCGCTGACTATTGCGGATTTCGACCGCGAAAATGGCTATATCACCTTAATCGTACAAGCAGTAGGCAACACTACCAAGCATCTGTGCGATACCTTCGAAGAGGGCGATGATATTCTCGACGTTGTAGGTCCTCTGGGCCATCCTTCCGAGATGGGCAACTTTGGTACTGTTGTCGTAGTCGGCGGCGGTATTGGCGTTGCACCTGTTTATCCGATTGCCCGCGCATATCACGAGATGGGCAACAAGGTTATCTCCATCATCGGCGCTCGTGACAAGGAGCTTGTAATTTGGCAGGATAAGATGGCTGCTATCAGCGACGAGCTGATTCTGACCACTGATAATGGCAGTGCAGGCCGCAAGGGCTTTGTAACTGATCCGCTGCGCGAAATGCTGGAGAAGGGCGAAAAAATCGACCTCGTACTGGCTATCGGCCCTGTTATCATGATGAAAAACGTTGCTGCTACTACTAAACCGTTTGGCGTAAAAACCACTGCCAGCCTGAATACCATCATGGTTGACGGCACCGGTATGTGCGGTGGCTGCCGTGTTATGGTTGGCGGCGAGAACAAGTTTGCCTGCGTAGACGGACCTGAATTCGATGCTCATGAAGTAGATTTTGCTAACCTGGTTATGCGTCAGCAGATGTATAAAAATCAGGAATCTCTGGAATATAGCTGTGGAGGTCATTGCAAATGCGTGGAGGAATGAGAAATGCTATGCCGGAACAACCGGCTGATGTGCGTAATAAAAATTGCGGCAGCGTGCCTAAGCATTTGCGTGATGCGCATTATCCGGGAGCTGCCAAGCTGG
>JAIHZV010000053.1 GCA_022718015.1 Phascolarctobacterium sp.
GTATTTGTGGGCGGTGAAGCCTTCAGCTTTGGTACTGGCGTAGCAGTTGTCTTCCTTGCCGCCTTCCTGTATCTGCTCTTCCGTCCGGCTAAGAAAGCTACTGGTGAGACTGTGCTGAGCGTTGACGCAAAATAAAAGAGGTGTATTCTATGGCAACCTGGATTATAGGTCTGATTATTGTTGGTTGTGTTTATCTGGCATCCAAGCAGGTCATCAAGGCACATAAAACTGGTGGCTGCATTGGCTGTGATGCCGGCGACAAGGGTTGCTGCCCGCATTGCAAGCACACAACAACTATCAACCTGAGAAAAAATAAATAGATAAGACTTTGGTGAGTATATGAGAGGTCAGCTGCGGCTGGCCTCTTTCTTTGGTTCCATACATACGAGCATAAAAAAATTGCTCGTTGCGGAAGACAATTAAGCTCTTGAATACTATATAACTTTCTACACATTATATAGTATTCAAGGAAAAATAAAACCACAAGATGTTGACAAATCCGTGTAATCGTGTATAATAGACACATAACCTGATGCAGGCTGCTTCCTGACGGATGAGTGGAATTGACCACGTGGAGGCAGCGTAGTGCAGAGCCGACCGTCTGGGCAAATCTTGCCCAGGCGTTTTTCTTTATAAGGAGCAAAGGAAAACCCGGGTGACCAGGTAAAGCTTATAAAGAGAGGTAATGATTATGCAGCAGACAAAAAATAAGTGGCTGATTGTGCTGGCAGCCATCGGTATTCATATCAGCATTGGCAGTGTATATGCGTGGAGCGTGCTCACGAAGCCCATCATGCAGGCAATGGGCTTTTCGCTGAAGGAGGTAACGTGGACCTTCTCGCTGGCGATTTTGTTTTTAGGCACGTCCGCAGGCTTTCTTGGTACGTATGTAGAAAAATATGGCCCGCGTCGCAGCGGTCTTGTGTCGATGTGCTTTTTCGTCAGCGGTCTTTTGGGTACGGCGTATGCGCTGACGCAGCAAAGCCTGCTGCTTTTATATCTGTTCTATGGCGTTATCGGCGGTATTGGTCTGGGCACAGGCTATATCACGCCTGTGTCAACGCTCGTAAAGTGGTTCCCGAATAACCGCGGCCTGGCGACCGGCCTGGCCATTATGGGCTTTGGCTTCGCCAGCCTTGTGGCAGGTCCGCTGATGCAGATTCTGATAGCAAGGTTTGGCCTGGTGCAGAACTTTATCATTTTAGCGTGCATTTATGCTGTGGTGATGACGGCTTCTGCTCTGTATCTGGAGCCGCCGAAGAAGATGGTTGTGGAGTCGAAGGGCGAGTTCAAGGCTAAGCTGCCAGAGCAGGGACAGTTTACAGTGCAGCAGGCTATGCATACGTGGCAGTTCTATGCTTTATGGTGGATTTTCTTCACGAATATCACCTGCGGTATCGGTCTTTTGGCGGTAGCATCGCCCATGGCGCAGGAGGTTATCGGTATGTCCCCAATTGCCGCAGCATCCATGGTGGGCATTATCGGCCTGTTGAACGGCGGCGGCCGCATCGTCTGGTCGACAATTTCTGATTATCTGGGCAGAGCGAATACCTATATTATCTTTTTCATCATTGAAATAGCGGCGTTCTATCTTTTGGGCGGCGTGACGGACAGCTTTATGTTCCAGCTTTTGGTGTTCATTATTATCACCTGCTATGGCGGCGGGTTCTCCTGCATGCCGGCGTATTTGAGCGATTTGTTTGGCACGAAGCAGCTCAGCGCGATTCACGGACGTATTCTTACGGCGTGGGGCCTGGCCGGTATCGCCGGTCCGCTGCTGCTGTCGGTGATTTATGAGCGCACGCACAGCTATAGCGTGACGCTGTACTTCTTCAGTGCATCGTTTATCATCAGTCTGGCCTTGGCGCTGGTGCTGAAGCTGAAGGGCAAAACTGCATAACTATGGCAGATGCAGGACATTAGTTTAAAGACTTTGTGAAGCTATATACTTTGCTTTTTGAGAGGAGTATAATAAAGGTATAGGGACTAGCTGTAGTCCTGTTACGTTGGTTGATTCTAGCAAAGGAGTGAAGACGATGACGACACAAAAACTTTTTATCTGCAAACACTGCGGCAATATTGTAGCGAAGATTCATAACGGTGGCGGCGAGCTGGTGTGCTGTGGCGACCCGATGCAGGAGCTTGTGCCCAACACTGTAGATGCAGCGCAGGAAAAGCATGTTCCCGTAATTAGCGTTGCTGGCGCGAAGGTTAATGTGGCAGTCGGCAGCACGCTTCACCCGATGCTTGCGGCGCACTATATCCAGTGGATTTATCTCGCAACGACGCACGGCGGACATTTCTGGAAGCTGGGGCCGGGCGATGAGCCGAAGGCAGAGTTCATGCTGACGGAGGGCGAGGAGCCGCTCGCAGCATATGAATACTGCAACCTGCATGGCCTGTGGATGGCAGAAGTGAAGTAAAAATGTCGCACTGGGCGACTTATAATGAGTAAAAAAGCAGCCGCTGCGCTTAAGCGTGGCGGCTGTTTGGCGTTAAGAAAAAGTTATCAAAAAGAGAGGTTGTGTGGTATAATTTGAGTAGGGATGATCAGCATTTTACGAGGTGGTGAAAATATGGAGAACAAAGATACAGCTTATTTGAGTAACAAGGGTGGATTTACGACTTTTTCTTATGGTGGTTATGATTTTCGTTTTCGCACATCGGATAGATTAGTAAAGTATCTGAAGGTTAAAGAATGGGATGCTCCTTATGGGTATATAGTTGTTGATTGTCTGCACGAAAAGCTAGGTGTAGTTGAAGATTATATTGATTTGCTTCCTGTTTTAGATAATTTGTATTTCAATGCCAAGAAATTTTTAGAACCTATAAAAAAGGTGGAGGTGCGATATGCCTGACGTTGAGAAATTAGCTGATGCTGCTGAAGTTATAGTACAAGGATATGCTTTTATTGATAGAGGCGAGGGTGTAACTGTGATAAATTTGCATAAGCCTGATCATGCCGCTTATTTCTATAATAATGAGCTTGTAGAAACTAATATGGATGATATCGAAGCTTATAAGGTTACTAAGCTTTATCATGCTAATATTAAGTATATGGAGAAGGATTATGCCAAAGTACTTTGATTTTAAAGTTTGCGGATATTATCTTTATTTTACAAGTAAGTGCATTATTGAATGTATGCATGTACATGCTAGTGATAAAAGACTTTCAGAAGCGGGTTCAGCAAAGTTTTTTGTAAAAGGTAACGGCGATACAGAACTGATGAAGCAAGGTACGTTAAATGATTTGGATGTAAGTAAAATACAAGGATTTATCAAAGAACATTATGTAGAAATGTATGACTTGTGGTGTGCATGGAGTGATAATGGATATTATAGGGGAAAGTAACAATATGCCTTTGATTTGGGAGATGGCAAGGGAGAAAGAGCTTGGGGTAGCTGTGCCGTTTTTGCCATAACGTGTGTAGTATAATGCAAATTGAGATGAATTAAAAATATTCTTGTTGGAGGTGTAGCTCATGTCAGGAATAGGCCCGTGTTTAATTTTTCTTTTTTTAGCGCCAATTATATTCGTTGCGTTGATTGCATTCGATTCCGCTAAGAGAAGGAAGCCTGAGCAAGATAATTCTTCTATTTGTGATAATACTAGAGCAACTGAGCTTCCTAGCTCTAGTCCTATTGCCAAAACAGATGCTTATGCTGTGTCTGCTTTGAAGAAAGATCGCTATAATCCTAATAATAAAGAAACTCGTACTTTAGAATTTAATAGAATATTAAGTAAAAATCATAATGAGAGTAAGCGTGTAGCTAAAAAACAAAAAGATTATAGCTTAGTTAATGATGCGTATTATAAAGCTTATAACGAAGTGGAATCAATGATGACAGATTATAATGCAGCTAAAGAAATTACTAATAATCGTGCGGATTTAGCTGCTTTTGAAGATGGCTATCATTTTGATAATTATGCTGAAGATTTTAAACAGGACACTGACAGCGATAATGAGAATTATTGACATAATATAAGTTTTGGAGGTTAAGTATATGTCTGACACAAGTAACACTAATAATTTTGAATTTACATTTCAAAAGAAGCATATTAATGCTTGCTCTAGTATTGGAGAATTATTGCCTCTGTGGAAATTAGCACATAAGTGTGAAGTTAATACTGATTATATTGCTGGTAATGTACCTGCTTATGCTTTTTTGCCTGATGGGATAATTAACGAAAAAAGTTTTGCTAAAAGTTCGCCAAGAGTTTTGTTTATTGCTAAAGAAGCTTATTGGTATGGTGAACATGATGATGATAAAACAGCTGCTAAAAATGCTGAAACTGTTATGTTTTGGCATCGCAGGGTAGCTTATGGTGAAGTGCCGGAAACGATATTCTCTAAGCGTCTTTTTATGCTGGCTAATGCTATTTTTAATGATGATTTTAAGACGATAAATAAAGACCATACCGCTTTGCGTTCTGTCGCAGTTATAAATTTGAATAAGCGTGGAGGGTTTGTTGGATGCGTATGGAAAACTTTAGAGGAATATGTAAAACGGTATGCTGAATTTATCAGCCAAGAGATAGAATTAATTTCTCCTGAATTAATAGTGTGTTGTGGAGATGGAGTACGTTGGCTGTTAGAAAATTATATTCGATTAGATAAGCAAATCAAGGTTATTTCATTGTATCACCCTAGCTGTTGGAGTATTAGCGATGAAAAATATCTTCAGATGCTGCAAAAAGCTCTTGCAGGTAATGTGGTAAGTAATAGTGAAACTCTTTCCGTTATAGAAAATGCAATTGAAAGTGAAAATAAAAACCTTTCTGCTGATAAAGATATAATTGAAAGCGAAAATGTCGAACTTCCTGCTACGAAAAATGTAATTGAAAAAGAAGATTCGGCTAGAAGTACTTATATGAAGATGTATGGTGCTGGGACTACATTCCAATTTAACAAAAAAGCAAATGTTTATTATGATACGTTAGCACACAGTCCGCAAAACTATCCATATATAGGTTTATATACGGATAAGGCAGTAAGAGCTATAGGTAAGGTGAATGCTGTTATTGTAACTGAATTTGCAGATAATGTATTACTGTATCGTGCTGAACAGGGTGAAATAACAGATGAACGTAAGCAGACGATACTTGAAGCTATAGAGGATGGTAAAAAGTATGGTTACAATTTGCTTAGATGTCCGCATAAATACTTTTTTGTTGAGCAATTTTTCCAGACGGAATATAAAAAGACGTCGTATGGTGGAGCACGATTTGTTAAAGTGTTTGATTTAAACAAATTGCTGGGAATTGATGAATTGCCTTCAACAGAAGAAATAGCCAATATACTTGCTGAAAAAACATGGGAGTGAGAATAATTGCTTTATTTCTCCTCTTGACAACCACCCCTGTTCCTTGCTAAGATATAGAGTATAACAAAATACCTAAAGGCGAGGAACGGAAGGCTTTTTTCCGCAAGGCCACGAAAGAGAAGCAGCGGTTGGTGCAAGCTGTGTGGCGGTGAAAATGGTGTAGTCCGGGAGCTGCTTTGCTGAAATAAAAGTAGGCAAGGCCGTCTGATATACGTTACATATTTTGAGTGCCTTGTGCAGCAGCACGAGGAAGATAGGTGGTACCACGATTATTCGCCCTGTCCGTAATGGACAGGGCTTTTTTAGTTTAAGGAGGAAGTTTATATGTGCGAAGAACATAATATTCCTAAGGTTTATGACCCTGCTTCCGTAGAGAAGAAATGGTATGAATTCTGGGAAAAGCATCGTTATTTTCATGCTGAGGTAGAAGAAGGCAAGGATGCCTTCAGTATTGTTATCCCCCCACCGAACATCACTGGTCAGCTGCATATGGGCCATGCGCTGGATAACACTCTGCAGGATATCCTGATCCGCTGGCACCGCATGATGGGGCACAACACTCTGTGGATGCCCGGCTATGACCATGCCGGTCTGGCAACGCAGATTAAGGTTGAAGAGGTTATTAAAAAAGAAGAGGGCAAGACTCGCTATGACCTGGGCCGTGAGGAGTTCCTGAAACGCGTTTGGGAATGGAAGGAGCAATATGGCGACCGCATCATTAACCAGCTGAAGCATCTGGGCGTTTCCTGCGACTGGGAGCGTAAGCGCTTCACGATGGACGAGGGCTGCTCTAAGGCTGTTCGCGAGGTATTCTGCACCCTGTTCGAAAAGGGTCTGATTTATAAAGGCACCCGCATCACCAACTGGTGCGTAAACTGCAACACTGCACTGAGCGATATTGAGGTTGAGCATAAGGACGATCCGGGCCATCTGTGGTACATCAACTATCCTGTAGTTGAAGAGGAGGGCCGTAGCCTGATGATTGCTACTACTCGTCCGGAAACTCTGCCCGGCGATACTGCTGTAGCAGTTAACCCTGAGGATCCGCGCTATGGCGATCTGGTTGGCAAAACTCTGCGTCTGCCGACTACCGACAGGGTTATTCCTATTATCGCGGATAGCTATGTTGACACCAAGTTTGGTACCGGCGCTGTAAAAATTACTCCGTCCCATGATCCTAACGACTATGAGATGGGTATCCGCCACAACCTGCCGAGCATCGTTGTTATTGGCATGGACGGCATTATGACGAAGGAAGCCGGCAAGTACGAGGGCATGACTCGTGAGGAATGCCGCAAGGCTATTGTTGCTGACCTGAAGGCAGACGGCTATCTGGTTAAGGTTGAAGAGCATTCCCATGCTGTTGGTCACTGCCAACGCTGCGGCCATGCTGTTGAATCTCAGGTTTCTACCCAATGGTTCGTAAAGATGGAGCCGCTGGTTAAGGCTGCTGTAGACTGCGTTGAGGACGGCCGCACTCAGTTCGTACCGGAGCGCTTCACCAAGACCTATACCGGCTGGATGGACAACATCCGTGACTGGTGTATTTCCCGTCAGATTTGGTGGGGCCACCGCATCCCTGTATGGTATTGCGATGACTGCGGCGAAATGAGCGCCAGCCGTACCGATTTGACCGTCTGCCCGAAATGCGGCAGTGCACACATCCATCAGGACGAGGACGCACTGGACACCTGGTTCAGCTCCGCTCTGTGGCCGTTCTCCACGATGGGCTGGCCGGATAAGACGCCGCTCTTAAAGCAATTCTATCCGACGAGCGTGCTCGTAACCGGTTATGATATTATCTTCTTCTGGGT
>JAIHZV010000336.1 GCA_022718015.1 Phascolarctobacterium sp.
CTTTTTTGATTGAAATAAGCGATAAATAAGGTTTAACCTTATTTATAACAATAAATTAAACCTCATTTATCTTACTTCAAACCTTATTTTTTATAATATAAAATTTTTTGAATTCAATAGTTAAATTGCTATGATATTGTTTAGGAGCCATAGATATTGCACGTTTTTTAGTTAAAATAAAGTAGGTATTCCTTATAATATAAATAGCTAAATTTAAAGGAATACCTATGAAAGAATATACTTCAAATCAAAGAAAAAAGATAGTTCTAAAAATCAATAAAGTTAAGAATAAAGAAATATTAGCTTCTAAATATGATATTAGTATTAGAACATATTATTATTGGAAAAGGCAATTAGAAACTTGTTCTATTATAAAACCTAAATCTACTAAACCTAAAACTAATAAAAACAAATTGAAAGATAAAAAGATTATTAAAAGAATAATTGAGATAAGAAAATTATATGGTTATGGTAAATTTAAAATACAAAAACAATTAGAATTAGAAGCGATTAAAGTAGGAACAACAGCAATAGAAACTGTCCTAAAAGAAAATAATTTGTATAGAAGTAAAAAGAAAAAAATTAAAAGGAAGCATAATGGAAAACACGCTCAAAACTTTAAAGAAGCAGGAGAAAAAGTACAAATAGATACAAAATATGCTTTCTTTGGTGAAATACGGTATTATCAGATTACTGCTGTAGATTTAGCTACGAGAATGACTTTCAGATATTTATACAATGAAAAAACACCTGATAATATAATAGATTTTATTCATCGAATGTTAGATTATTTTCCTTTTAGAGTTCATTGTTTACAGTCGGATAATGGTACAGAATTTACTTATCGAAAACATTCATTTGATACACAACACCCTTTAGATATATTTTGTAAGAAGAACTATATTAAAAGAGTTTATAGTCCTGTTGCCTCACCTTGGTATAACGGTGTAGTAGAGAGTACACACAACCGAGATCAAAAAGAATTTTATGATTTTTGTACACAAGAATTAACTTTAGAGAAAGCAAATAAAAAGCTACAAAAATATAATCATTTTTGGAATTAGGCGAATGCCCGCAGATGCGTAAACGAATACACTCTGCTTTAAATTATGATACACCTATGCTATACTTTAAGAAATTAAGGAATTCCTAACTGCAATATGTCTGGCTCCTGTGCAGTAAATATATTAGTAATTAATTGCATTATATTTCTAAAT
>JAIHZV010000054.1 GCA_022718015.1 Phascolarctobacterium sp.
ATTCCAACCATAACTTTTCAGCTGCTCACGCATAAAATTCATAGTGAAATCTAAATCATGGTTATCATCAAAAGCATAGTTAATGCCAGTATTTAAGAAACGACGAGTGCCATACATATTGGTTGTGCTTGCATCGTTATATTTACCAATAGCATCTTCCTGTTTACCGCTAGTAGAATAGCTCTTGTAAACACCACTATCAATTTTGCGAACTTTTTCAATGCCGCCACCAATTTTTACAGCTACTTTACCTTGACGACCAGAAGCATAGCTAAAGCTAGTTGCTTCATCTTTAGAACCAGTATGCATTGCTATAGACATGCTCGGAGTAGTAGCTTTCTTAGTAATGATGTTGATAACACCGCCCATTGCATCAGAACCATACAGTGCAGAACCATTACCGCGAATAACTTCAATGCGTTCAACATCAGCAATGTTAATACGTTTTAATTCGTAAGCATTTTGAGAGCTTTGCGTATTTTCTGCTGCCATGCGTTTACCATCAATTAAAATCAAGGTATGCATGGTATCATTGCCACGAAGCATAACTTGGTTGCCAGTCATGCCGTTATCTTGTACATCTACGTTAGAAGCTAAACGCAGTGCATCTTGTACACTATAAGCACCAAGGTCTTTGATTTTCTGCGCAGTAATAACTTCTACTGCAACAGGAACCTCTTTTTTCTCAATCTGCGTCTTCGTCGCGGTCACAACATAATCTGCACCGCTGTATTCATCATAATTATCTGCCTCTGCAGCAAAAGCCATATGGCCAACTGCGCTGACAACGCAGGCAGTAAGTAAAGCTATCTTCTTTTTGTTTAAATTTCTCATAATGCACCTCTTTTTTCTACTTATTTTTATGGTATATTTCACACCCATAAAGTCAGCAACAGCTAACCCACGGATAAAAAATATCTAAGAAATTTATTTTCTGTCGAACCAGACGACAAAATCACCAGCAGGCTTTACGCCCTTCTGCTTGCGTTCAAGCGGCGTGATTACAGCAACCTTCAGCCGCGGACGCAGCGCTTCCAGCTTTTGCGTCGTGCCCAGATGCGCGTCGGAGTGGAAGCAGCCGTTGATATGCAGAACCTGCATTTTCTTATGTGCATCACTGAAGGACGCAATGCTTTCTGCCATCTTATCGTCCTTCAGACACTGCGCTGCATAGACTGCGGCAAGACGCGCAGGCGGCATTTTCATCGGCGCTTCAGGTGAATTCATCTGCGCATAAAACTTCTCCTTATACGCACCCTCAGGAGCATAGGTGTGCTCTGGCAGCCACTTCTTGTACTGCTCCTCAATACCCTCGGTCGAAGCATTGTTTTTCGCCACATGCGCTGCTAAAAACCGCGGCACGTTGGCAGCGACAACAGCTAATTTATTTTCCTTAGCAAAATTTACGAGTGGCGCATAGTCCGTCTTATAGTTAGGCCAGAGGCGACTCGTTGCCAGAAAATCCTCTTCACTAAGGCTGCCTGCTAAAAAGTCGTTAAGCTTCGTCTGGTTATCCACCTCAAACATTTCCATAGACAGCGCCAGCTTCTCGCCTTTAACCTTATGTATTGCCTGCAATAGCTCTAATTCTGCCTGATGAATTTCTCCCTGGTCATGATATTCGCCAAAGAAAACTACGTCATATTTCGAGAGCTTCTGCGCCAACTGTTGGGCGCTAAGCTCTGCACCGCTTTTTGCATCGCTGAACTGCGCTGCGCTCGCACTGCCTGCGCCAAAGCAGAGCAGAGCGGTACTAAGTAAAATTGTTTTGATGTATTTGTTCATTGTATTACCTCATTCACTCTGCCGTCGTATAGGGGAAGCACACAGGATACTGCGTGCCGTTTGCTTCTACGTGCATAATCACAGCCTTCACGTCATACAATTCTTCAATAACAGGCTGCGTGAAAACCTCGTCCGTCGGTCCGTCGGCCATAATCACGCCCTGCTTCAATGCAATCAGGCGCTCGCTATAACGCGCCGCATGATTCAAATCATGCAGCACCATGATGACCGTCAGTCCCATCTCCCTGCGCAAGCGCACCACAAGCTCCATCAGCTCCAGCTGATGATGCACATCGAGATAGGTCGTCGGCTCATCAAGCAGCAAAATCTTCGGCTTCTGCGCCAACGCCATCGCCAGCCATGCCCGCTGGCGTTCGCCGCCGCTCAGCGTATGCACTAAACGTGTACGCAGCTGTCCGAGCTCCGTAAACTCCAGCGCCTCCTCAATCGCCATGCGGTCCTCATGATTCAGACCGTCGAAAAAATTACGGTACGGCATGCGTCCATAGCACACAAGCTCCTCCACCGTCGTGCCGCTGGGAGCATTAGCACTCTGCGCCATCACCGCCAGAGTGCGTGCCACCTCCTCGGTCGACATTTTGTTGATATCCTTGCTGTCAAGATAAACAGCACCACTCGCAGGCTCCAGCAGACGGCACAGCGCCTTCAGCAGCGTTGACTTGCCGCTGCCGTTCGGACCGATAATCGTCGCTATCTCCGGCTTATCAACGTCCAGCGTCAAATCCTTGATAATCGTGCGCTCGCCATATTTGAGCGTAATCTTTTTTGTATGTAAGGTTGGGTTATTCATATTCAGCGCAGCCTCCTTTTCAGCAGATAGAGGAAGAACGGACCGCCGATGAACGACATAAAAATACCCACAGGGATTTCCAGCGGACTGAACAGCGTTCTTGCCGCCGTATCAGCCAGCGTCACCACTGCGCCACCGGCAATCGCCGCGCAGGGCAGCAGATATTCATGGTCACTGCCGATTAAAAGGCGCATAATATGCGGCACAATCAGGCCGACAAAGCCCAGCATACCGGCAACGCTGACCGAAACAGCTGCCAGCAGTGCCGAGAGGAAAATCAGGATAGTACGCATACGCATCACGCGCACGCCAAGGCTTTTCGCCAGCTCATCGCCAAGCTGCAGCGCGTTCAGCGAGCGTGCGCAAAGAATCGTACCGATAATGCCGATTGCGCTATAAGGCAGCAGCATTTCTACATGTCCCCAGCTGCGCCCCTGAAAGCCGCCTGCCATCCACATCACGGTTCCCTGAATGCGGTCACTGTAAAAGACATTCAGCGCGCTCATACCGCCGCCGAAGAACGTCGCAATCGCCACACCCGCAAGAATCATACGCAAGGGGTTAATGCCCTTCTCCCACGCGAGAAAAAAGACGATACCCGTGGATATTACTGCGCCGACAAAGGCTGCCACCGGCACCATAGCCGACTGCTCCGGGAAGAGCAGCATAATAATCATGGCGAACAGGCCTGCACCAGCACTCACGCCGATAATTCCCGGGTCGGCCAAAGGGTTATGCAACACGCCCTGTAGATTGCAGCCTGCCAGCGCCAAATTTGCGCCCACGAGCACCGTGACTATCGTGCGCGGCAGACGGATGAGGTTGACAATGCGGTCGGTGTCCGCATCAGCCTCGCCCATGAGCGCTGCCCACGTTTCGCTCACCGACAGGCTCACCGTACCGCTGCCAATGCTCACGAATACGCCCACAACGAGCAGGATGCATAGGCCGAAAAATACAGCTATACGCAAGCGTTCTTTAGTTTTGGCATCATTACTCATCACTTAACGTCTCCATACATATATTCCTTCATAATCTTCATTGCATCTATCGTGTGCGTGCCGGGGTTGACCGTGAACAGGCTCGGCGGCAGCTGGTAAACGCGGTTGTTCTTCACGGCGTTCACATCATGCCAAATAGCGTTATCACGCATATTGCTGCGCAGCTTTTCCAGAATCTCCTTGCTGCCACCCATCGTAATCAGCAGCACAACATCAGGATTCTCCTTCGCCACAAACTCCATACTCAGCGGAATAAAGCTGCTGTCCTTGACGTTTTCGGCCTTATCTGCAATGTTCACGCCGCCAAGACGCTTTACAAGGTCGCCGGAAAAGCTCAGCTTCGTCGACATATTAAAGCTGTCTGGAGAGCCGAAGATAACCAGCACCTTCGGTCCCTTGCCCTTCTGCACATCCTGCGTCAGCTCTGCATAATCCCTTTCAATCTGCGCACGCTTAGCTGCAGCCTCCTTCTCCTTACCTGCCATACGCCCAAAATCATCAACGCTCTTGAGCACATCCTCGTAGGAATTAATCATATTCAAGTAGAGCGGCACGCCTGCCATCTCCAGCGGCTTGCGCAGCATCACATGAAACGGCACATTCGTACCTACGACAAGGTCAGGCTTGAGGCTGATAATCTTCTCCAGATTCGGCGCATGAATCTGTCCCACCTCAGGAATATCCTTCAGGCTCGCCTTGATATCCTCAGGATAGGAATTGCTCGTCGGCTTGCCGACAGCCTTGCCACCAAGGCTAGCAAAAATCTCCAGATTCGATGCATTCAAAAAGACTATACGCTTCGGTTCAGCAGGGATATGCACCGTTGCGCCGGTGCTGTCCGTAACGGTGATAGCAGCATTGCTCGCCAGCTTATGCTGTCCACGTGCCAGCAAAAAATAACCGGCCACAGCTATAATAACAACAAAAATAAGCAAAATATATTTCTTCATACGCAGCTCCTTTTACGCTGTAAGTTTAGGCTAACCCATTTTTAGATTAGCCTTATCTAACTTTTACTATGCCATTATCTTACAGAATCATGATTTTGTCAAGAAGAAAATTAGCGTAGGCTAATCAATATTACAAGTTTACGCAGTGTAATTCGCAATGTAAAAAAAGCCTGCGGCCTCACCTTATAGGTAAAACCACAGGCTTAAAAGCTTATACTAAAGTCGTTCTGCTCGTTACAAAACCTTCACACGCTCTAATTCAGCTTGATTATTCAGCTTCAGGTTTCTGATATCTATATCATTCTGTAAATCCAAAAAATACTTGTCTGATACGCCAAAATACTTACCTAAACGCACAGATGTATCGACTGTAATCTTTCTTTTATCATGCAAAATCGCCTGAATTCTAGACACTGGCACATCTATATCATGAGCAAGCCTATACGCAGTAATTTTGTATGGCACCATAAATTCCTCATATAAAATTTCACTTATTTTTGGTGTTGCAATACACTCTGCCATAATTCTACCTCCTTACACCTAGTGGTAATCAACAATCTCCACTTCTCTATCAAGAAAACTCTTTATCATAATAATATTATACTCCTTTCGCGTGTATACGTCAAACGGTCATATTTAATGCAGCCGCACCACCAGCTCAACTCCCAGCGTCTGCCCCTGCGCCTTCTGATACGCCTGCAGCTCACTAATGCACACACCCTCACGCTCCAGTCTACGCAGCCAGCGAAGCGCCGCAAAAAAATCCCCCTCAGCCGCAAGCTGCAGACTCTGCTTCCCCTCTCCCTGTACCATCTGCAGCTGCACGCCCTGCTCCGCCGCCAGCCTTTGCACCAGCCTCATACAAGCCGTTACCGAACTACGCCTGCTGCCAGCATTCTCCAGCTTGCTGACCTGCGCATTGAGCCGCTCCTTATACACCTCGTAATCCTTATGCGCCAACGCAAACTGCTTCGCCTGCGCCAGCTCCTGCCGCACTTCCTGCTCCTGCGCCGCCAGCGCCTCACGCTCCCCAAGCAAGCTCCACGCCTGCACCAGCAGCACCGCCGCCACTGCCAGCATGCAGCTATAACTGATAGTCTTAACTCTCTGCTGCATCATTTACCTCCTGCCACACTCGCCTGCACGGAAAACGCCGTCGCGTCAGCCTGTCTCTGCACCTGCACAAGCTGCACAGAGCTATAACGGCTGCTACGCTGCAAGCTCTCCAATAGTCCGTCCAGCGCCTGCTCATCACTCGCCACACCACGCACCGTTACAGCTGCGTTCTGCTTATTGCTTTCTATCTTCTTGCCTTGTATATCAGTATCATGCTGCTTCTCCTGCGCCTTCACTAGCGCATCAGCATTCTGCTTTTCCTGCGACGCTTTAAATTCCAGACGCGTCAGATATACGCCCTGCAAGCGCAATCCGCCCCACGCCTCCAGCTCCTTGCTCACGCCTGTCACCGCCTTACGCTGCTGCGCCTGCTGCTTTAAGGCCGCCAGACGCTGCTCCAGCTGCACGCTCTCCGCTCGCCGTTCATGCCAGACAGCATAACGCTCAGCGTCCTGCTGCAACGATTGCAGCTCACCCTGCGCCAGATAGTGCGCAGCAAACGCATAGCCGAGCGCCACAACTGCCAAGAGCAGGCTGGCGCACGCGACACGCGGCAGCAGCGTTCGAGCGGTATCACGATAGTACTGCCAATCCACCGCCGTCGGCAGCGGGGGAAAAGCAAGCAGCTCCGCACCAGCAAACCACTGCTGTACTGCCCTTTCCACTCGTGCGTCAGCATCACCCTGCTTAACAGCCATCTCAGTATCAGCCTGCATAACCTCTTGTTCCAACAAAGCACTTTGCCCCTGCTCACTTTTTTGCGCACTCTCCTGCTCCAGCACGCAGATAGCCTCCAGCTTCATGAGCAGCCTGCAACATAAATCGCCATAAAGCTTTTGCTGCGCATATGGCAGTGCATAAAGCTGCACCAGCTGCTGCTCTGCGTCCTGCTGCAAGCTGGTAGTCAGCTCTGCACCCTCGGACGCAGCAGCGCCTGCCATGGTTTTATAGCAATAGTTACACTCAGTAAAAAGCTGCTCTGCCTCCCACGCCAAGGTCTTGCGCAGCTGCTTTGCTGTCAGCGTCGGCAGTGTAAGCTGCTCAGACTGCAACCTGCCAGCGTCAAGCAGCAGCAGCGCAGGAACATTCTCCTCCACATCATGCTCCAGCAGACAGTCGCGCACGCACGCCTCCAGTGCCGCAGCAGTCTCATAAGGAAAGCTTTCCTCCAACTGCAATGCGCTCTGCCGATAGAGGGAAAGACGAACAGCCTCTCCCAATGCGATAACTAGCATCTGCTTATCAGCACGCCAACGTCGATAGATAGCTTGTTTTATTTTTAGCATAATATGCACTCCTTTCACATCCCCCAATACCACTCCAATATCTCCCTACCCCAAAAATACGCCACAACAGCAGCAGCGCACAAGAACGGGCCGAAGGGTATCATCCTCCTTCTCTCGCCGCAGGCCAGCAGCATATCCAT
>JAIHZV010000337.1 GCA_022718015.1 Phascolarctobacterium sp.
GCATAAGCATGGCCGCGCACATTCAGCGCTTCCAAGGGACCATCGGTGATATGAACGCTGTTGGTGCTGTACTGCACGTTCAGCTTCGTACCGCTGTGTCCCATCGGACGGCTGTAGGCCAGGCCGAAGGATTTCGTGCCATCACTAAGCATGGTATTCATGCTCAGCGCATCACGCACACCTGTAAGGCTGCGGTCGTTAAAGAACAGGCCGCCACGGTATTCACCGCTGGTATCACTGCCTGCATTGTCGCTATATATGGACCAGGTAATATTCTGCGGCTCATAGGCGCTGATGATGTAATCAGTGGTTCCCGGCTCGCTGCCGGCCTGCATGCTGATGCGCAGCTGCACATCGTTCGAGGCATTAAAACGCAGCAGATCCTCATTAAGCTTATTGATATTATCGACACGTCCCTGCTTCAGGCTCATGCGCTTGGAGATGTAATTGCTCTTGGTATATTTGTTGCCCTGAACCTTGATTTCGTTAGTTGTGCCTTCGATAAGATTGATTTTAACTACGCCGCCCTTAATCGTCTGTGCAGGCAGCACGGCACGACAGGTGTAATAGCCTTCATCAAGGTACAGCTTGTTGATTTTGTTGACCAGCTCATACAAATCCTTGACGCCGATTTCTTTTCCCAGATATTCACCCTTGAGTGCTTCCAGCTTAGTCTTTTCCAGCACCTTCGATTCATCAAGCTCAATAGCCTTCAGCGTAAAGGTAACAGCCGCCTGCTGCTCATCTACATCAGCAGTTGCTCCCTGCTCTACCTTGGACGCAGACTTAGCCTTATCCTCAGCAATCTGGCGGGCCACGCGCATCCGCTCCATGTATTCCATAGCACGGTTAGCAGCAACGCCGGAGTTGTTCAGACCGCTCTTATTAAACTCTGCCTTGTCCGCATCAGTTGGACCCGCAGCAAAGGCAACGGCACTCATGCCTACAAGCAGGCCTGTCAGAAGTAAGCTTAAATTCTTTCTTTTCATCATCAACACCCTTTCAAAATGTTCTATGGGTATAACAAAGGCCCACAGCTCGCACTGCGGGACCTTATATTTTATTGCCAGATAAGCTGCATCAGGACAGAATATTCCTTTTGCAGATGCTTGATAATGACATCAAGCACAGTGTAAATCATATCGCCATCTGCCTGACCTGTCTTGTTCAGCAGACAGCTATCCAAAAACAGCGAGCCATCATCAGT
>JAIHZV010000055.1 GCA_022718015.1 Phascolarctobacterium sp.
GAATGCAGGCATCAGTGCCTTCAATCGCTTCGACTGCCATCACAGCCCGATTCTTGACTACGACCGTCTGGCCGATATCCAGTCCGCCGATAGCCTTCGCCATCTCAAAGCCAAACTCCATATCTGCCAGCTCAGCCTCTGTCGGCTTACGCTTCGTGAGTACGCCAGGCTGCGGCAGCAGCGGCTTAATCAGCAGCGTCTGATCCATAACCTCAATGCCCTCGCCCTCAAGCTCCTTGACGATAGCATTCATAATTGTATCGTCCTTGCGGTCAGGCACAGAAGCCAGAATTTTAATTGCACGCAAATCAGGCACAATCGCCCCGGCCTTGTACAGAACCTCTTTCGTGACCTTGCCGATCATCGTAACCTTCGTTACTTTATTCTTTTTCAGCGTAGAAATAATCTTGCCAATCTTGCCGATGTTGATGTCATAATAAACATCTACGCTCGTCGGCAGCTCCTCGTCGATACCGGGAACAACGCCCACAGCAACAACCTTATAGCCCTGCTGCTTCGCAGAACGGGCAACATCGACCGGCAGATGGCCTACGCCGGAAAGTACGCCTAAAACTTCCATAGCTTAGCCTCTGCGAGTACGGATAATACCGCGTTCAACATTACGCAGGAAACGCAGCAGATGCTCAAGCGGCTCGCTGCTGGTAAGGTCCTGCTCCATAGTGCTGATAGCGTCCTGCAGAGACAGACCGCTGCGATAGAGGATGCGGAAAGCCTTTTTCAGCTCGCTACGCTCTTCGACAGCCATACCTGCACGAGACAGGCCGACACTGTTCAGACCGGAAACAAAAGCCGGATCGCCGGAGCAAATCATGAACGGCGGAACGTCCTGATTTACGCGTGCCATGCCGCCAATCATAACATTACGGCCAATCTTGCAGAACTGATGCACTGCAGACAAACCGCCGATAACAGCACGGTCCTCAACAATAACATGGCCTGCAAGCGTAGCCACGTTAGACATAATAACATTATTGCCTACGATGCAGTTATGTGCTACATGGGTGTAGGCCATCATGAGAATATTATTGCCGATGCGGGTTTCATTGCCCTCGCCGCAGGCACGGTGAACAGTGCAGCATTCGCGGAAGGTGCCGCCGTCGCCAATAATTGTATAGGTTTTTTCACCTACAAATTTCAAATCCTGCGGTTCTGCACCAATAGAGCAGCCCGGGAAAAACTGGCAATTCTTGCCGATTTTAGTGTATGGATGGATAGTCACATGTGCGCCAATTACGCAACCGTCACCAATCTCCGTTTCCTCGTCAATAACAGCAAAGGGACCAACGCTTACGTTCTTGCCAAGCTTAGCAGACGGATGAATGATGGCAGTTTCATGGATACCATTAGTTGGCATAATAACCGAACTCATTATTTTCACTCCCCAAATAAGATGTTAATCAAGCATTTAAATACAAATATAATACTATAATCATGGGTACCCACAATTTTTCACACGGCAAAAATCACAGTCAGATGACTTTAGCATTAATTTGGGCTGTTTTTCTCGCTTATACTATCGTTTACAGCCTTTTTATATTTTTTCTTGCTTAATTTTTGGGGTCCATAATAGCAAAGGTACAGTCGCATTCGCAGGCTACCTTGCCGTCAACCTTGCCCTCGCAATGGATAATGCCCATGTTGCCGCGCATAATCTTCGTTACCTCGGCAGTAGTCACAACCTGGTCGCCAGGCACAACCTGCTTGCGGAAGCGTACATTGTCGATTTTTGCAAATACAGCAATCTTGCCACGGTTTTCTTCCGGGTACAGCATAGCCACGCCGCCAACCTGCGCCATAGCCTCAATCAACAGTACGCCAGGCATAATCGGCTCGTCCGGGAAATGGCCTAAGAATTGCATTTCGTTAGCCGTAATATTTTTGATGCCTACGGCACGCTTCATCGGTTCAACTTCCAGAATACGGTCTACCAGCAGCATAGGATAACGATGCGGCAGAATTTTTTTAATTTCATTGATATCTAAAACTGTCATTTATTTCTCCTCCTTTGTTCTGTAGGCCTGAATCTGCTTAGCAATTGCAGAGTTAAAGGCATGACCTGTTTTCACACAGATAACATGTGCCTTGATAGGACCTAATAAGTACAGATCGCCTACGGCGTCAAGAATTTTATGTCTGATAAGCTCATTGTCAAAGCGCGGTACAGACAGAATTTTTTCCTCGTCAAAAACTACTACGTTTTCCAAGGAGCCGCCCAGGCCCAAGCCCATTTTGCGCAGCATCTCCAGCTCCGAGGTAAAGGCTACGGTTCTTGCAGCCATGATTTCCTTCTTAAAGCTTTCCTTATCCAGCTCAATATCGAAATACTGGGTGCCCAGCATCGGGTGGCTGTTGATAGAGGTGAAGGAAACACGGTAGCCGTCATAAGGCAGCACAACCATGAAACGGTCGCCATCATAAACAGAGAACGATTTGCTGACAGCGTAAACCTTACGCTCTGCCTCCTGTGCAACAGGCTCAGCCTGCTCTAAAAGCTCGCAGAACACCTTCGCGCTGCCGTCAGTAACGGGCGGCTCAGGTGAAGACATCTCAATACGGATATTATCAATTGCCATCATGGACAAAGCGCCCATGAGATGCTCAACGGTGAATACCTCTGCACCATTGGCACTTAAAGTTGTTGCTTTTACTGTGGAGCTGACATTTTCTGCCAAAGCCTTGATTTCCGGTCTGCCGGGTAAATCCGTGCGGATAAAAACAATACCTGTATCAGCCTCAGCAGGCTTCAAGGTCATCAGCACATCCTTGCCGGAATGCAGACCAATACCAGAATAAGACACTTCCTTAGCGATTGTATGCTGGTACTCTTTTACTTGCTCGGTCATTTTGCTCCTCCTTTATCATAAATTTTATTTTTTCTTGCCAAAACGCTGTCTGCCATCCTTCCAGCGGTCATGTACCCAGAACCACATCTCCGGATGAGCAATTATCTCCTGCTCCAGAATTGTTACCAGCTTACGCGTAACCTCGTAGCAATCCTGCTCTCGGTCCTTCGTTTTCGGCGTATAGAGCGGCGGATAAATTTTCGCCGTGCAGGTGCCGTCAGCGTTGTTATGCAAAAAGATAGGCAGAATCGGCGAGCCGTACATGCGCGACAGTGCCGCAGCACCCAGCGGAATAACCGAGTCCTTGCCAAACAGGTCAATTTTCACGCCATCATCATTAGTATCCTGGTCGTAGAGCACGCCCAAAAGATGCTTTCCCTTGAGCATGCGGCTGATAGCCAAAAGGCCGTGCTTGCCGCGGTTATAAGTAACCTTTTGGCCGACCATCTGGCGGAACTCATTGATGAGCTTATCCATATGACCGTTGTTCTGCTTACGCGTAATCGACAGCATCGGATAGCCGTGCAGCGCAACCGTTGCCCCCAGCAGCTCCCAGTTGCCAAAGTGGCCTGTCGCCATAATTACACCCTTCTGCTGCGCATAGGCAGCCTCCAGATATTCCAGACCCTCGACCTTTACCTTTTCGTTGATATTGCTTTCATTCAGCAGAGGGAAGCGCATCACCTCGACTACCATGCGTCCGAAGCGGTGCAGGCTGTCTTCAGCAATCTGCTGCGCCCGCTCCTCGCTCACACCCAGACACTCGCGGATATTGGCCTCTGCCATCTGCATTCTCCAGCGCGGCACGACAAGCACCGCCACACTTCCCAGAAAGCGTGCCACCAGCTTGCGCAGCCATAAAGGAGCAATGCACATAAATTTACTAAATAACTTGACTATATAGTAGCCTAGCAAATTTTCACATCCTTACTTTTTCAGTTGAGCCAGTTCCTTCTCCAACGCCTTCACGCGCTTGAGCATTTCACCGACCTTGCGGACATTCGCCTCCTGACGCAGCCATTCCTTCATCGGCATAGCCGGGAAGCCGCCCATCACGGAATTATCCGGTACATTGTTGGTGATACCGGTCTTACCGCCGAAAACGCAGTTGTTGCCAATCGTGATATGGCCGACAGTGCCGACCTGACCAGCGAAGGTAACATTGTTACCGACAGTAACGCTGCCGGAAATGCCAACATGCGCAACAACAAGGCAGTTTTCGCCCAGCACGTCGTTATGACCGAGATGTACGAGGTTATCAATCTTCGTACCCTTGCCTACAATCGTGCTGTCCACAGTTGCACGGTCAATACAGGTATTGTTGCCAATCTCAACATCATCCTCAAGCACAACATTGCCGGTTTGCAGCACCTTGCTGTGCTTGCCGTTTTGCGTGATATAGCCAAAGCCGTCGCCGCCGATAACAGCGCCGGATTGCAGAATAACACGGTCGCCCAGCACGCAGTCCTCACGGATAGTGGTGTTCGGATACAGAGTGCAGTCCTTGCCCATTTTTACACGTTTGCCAACGTAAGCATGCGGATAGATAACGCAGCCGTCACCAACAACAGCATCATCCTCAACAACAGCAAACGGCTGGATAGCAACATTCGCACCAATCTTTGCTTTCTTGGAAACAAAAGCATAGGGGCTGACAACGCGCTCTACCTCCTCCTGCGGACGGAACAGCTCCAGCAGTGCAGCAAAGGCAGCACGCGGATTAGGCACTCTGATAACAGGACGGCCATCAAGCTCCGGATCCTCCGGACTCAGCACCATAACACCAGCCTTGCTCAGATGGCAATGCTCAACATGCGGCGGTACAGCAAAGGAAATATCCTGCGGACCAGCTTCAACAAGACCGTTGACACCGGTGATTTTCAGCTCAGGATTATCATGCTCCACCGTTCCCTTTAAAAATTCAGCTAACTCTTTAACACTCTTCTCCATTTTTTACCTCCATCGCAGCTTCTGCGCATAGCGCAAAAAAGCAGGCGGACGCTCCGCCCGCTTTATAGGGTACTGCTTATTTCATTTTTGCGATTACATCGTTAGTGACATCCTGACCGCCCTGCGGAACAGCACGTTTATCTAAAATAGCACCTAAGCTTTTTTCCTTAGCAACCTGATTCAGAGCGTTGTCCAGACTGGATTTCAGCTTATTCTGTGCTTCACTTTGCACAAGCTTGGCTTTAGCAGAATAATCCTCAGCAACCTTCTTAGCGTCTTCGCCGGATTTGCCTTCCATATCCTTGTCCATCTGTACCTTCAGGTCATTCATTTTTTTAGTTAAATCTTCCTGTGTAGTCTTCACAATCGGAGCCTCAGCCTCCAGCTTGCTCATATCTACAGTACCAAACTCTGCATTACGACCGCAGCCAAAGCTGAACATAGCCGCCGCAATCATCAGACCAGCTAATAATTTTTTCATAATCAATAAAACCTCACTTGCTTTGATATACAGGACAATTATTTTTTGTCCTTCTTCAACGCCTGAATAACAGTATCAGTAATATCATCTGCCTTCAGGTTGACCTTAAACTTATTAAAGACGATAGAATAACCGCGTTCATGTGCCAGACGCACGGCCTGACTTTCAATATCGCTGTTAATCTGCTTTTGCAGCTGTTCATTTTTCTCCTGCTGCTTATCAATCTCGCGGTCCATTATGCTCAGCGCATTATTCAGCGCCTGCGGCGCTGCGCTCAGCATCTCCTTGTCGCGCTCGTCAGGAGCCTGCAGCTCGCTTGCAAGCTTTGCATGAAGCTTTGCCCCTTCATCGGCCAGCCGCTGCTGCGACGCAGCCAGATACGGCTGCACGCGTGCATCAAGCATTGCCTTACGCTCAGCCTGCAGTGCCTGAATCCTGCTGCCACGCTCACGCTGAGCTGCAGCAAGCTCCTGCTCCACAGCCTTACGCTCCAAAGGCTTCAGCTTTACAGACTCGAGTACCGCACGCAGATTAAAAATGCGCAGCTGATAGCTGTCCTCTATTTCCTTCTTACGCGGCCCAAGCTCTGCATCAACCTCGGCCTCCGCCGCGGCAATAAACTTTTGCGTCTTCATGTTCTCGCGCTCACGCAGATTAACCATCTGCGTATTAAAGTCAGCAGTCAAAAAGCTTTGCTGGCTCAGCTGCCGCAAACCGCGCAGCTTATTCAAGCTGCTCAGCTGTGCCTTCGCCAGGTTCTCCTGCGCCTTGCGCTTGCTCACAAGGTCAGCAAGAATTTTTTCACCCTGCTGCAGCCTGCTATAATCGGGATGGGCAGAAACCGCCTGCTCCCAGTTCACAACAGCTATCTTCTCCTGCACGCTGTGAACACCAGGATTACATGCCGAAATCAGCAGGGCCGCTGCGAGCATCGCACATGTTGTCCCCAACTTGTTCATTGCATGTACTCCTTCCTTGAAAACACCCAAGCAATTTATCTGTTTTCCAAGCAACAATCAGAGTAATTTTAGCGAGCCATAGAATCAACGGAAACATTGTCAGAGAACATTTGAGCTGCACTCTGTGAATACTTCGTTATCCTAAGACGCGAATATGTGAACGACAATGTTTCCATACATGCGAGCGTTAAAAAATTACTCGTTGCGGAAAACAGTAAATTGCGCATTAGTATCACGCAGATGGCGTGCTATGGACGATATTATTTAGCAGTCTGCAGAGCCTTTGCTACTTCATCAGTAATGTCAACACCGCCAAAAACAACAGTGCTCTTCTCCACTACAACAGACAGACCTTTTTTATCGGCAATCTTTTTAATCGTAGCTTCGATTTTTTTCATAACCGGATCCATAAGCTCCTTCTGCTTGTTTTGCAGACGCTCCTGCAGCTGAGTATAATACTTTCTCTTCTCATCCTCATTCATGCTCTTGCTCTTCTCGTTGAATTCCTTCTGAGCCTCAGCAATTTCCTTTTGCATTGCATCATTCACAGAATTCAGGTCAGGGCTTTGCGAAACAATCATCTGATAGTTCACCACACCGATAGCAGATTCACTGGAAGCCGCCATCGCATTTTTGCCAAACCCACTCTGCGTTACAGACAAAGCAAAGCAGCCAAGAACAAAAATAGCTGCAATAAACAAAGAGATAAGCTTCACATTCTTAGGATTGCGCAATTGTTGCATCATGATAAAAATCCCTACTTTCTTTTTCTATAAATCTAGACAAATAGCTCGTCCTACAGATA
>JAIHZV010000338.1 GCA_022718015.1 Phascolarctobacterium sp.
GGTACACACCGCGGCCATACGCATGAGGAGGATATTACCGTCTGTGGCGAGGATATGGTGAAGCGCTTGAAAATAGTGCAGCATGACAGCCGTAAGCAGGAGGACATGGTTTCCTTGGGACAAACGTCCTTTGGCAATGATGTTGCTATTAATAAATATGTGGCGAATGCTGACCGCGTTATTTTGACCGGTGCGGTGACGCTGCATCCGTTCGCTGGCTTTGGCGGCGGGCGCAAGGCTGTTATGCCGGGCGTAGCTGCTTATGACAGCATTATGAAGAACCATTGCATGACGATGTCGCCGGTAGAGGGCGAGGGCTGCAACAAGGCCTGCGACGCCAGCCTGCTTGACGGCAATCCGATTCATCAGGATATGAAGGAATCCTGCGCTCTGCTTAACCCTGATTTCCTGCTAAACACTGTGTTTACTCCGGACGGAGAAATCAGTGAGGTTGTTGCCGGACATTGGTATGAGGCATGGCAGAAGGGCTGCAAGGACCTTTTGGCTATGGCCGGCGTGCATATTAAAGAGCTGGCAGATGTTGTCTTTGCTTCTGCTGGCGGCTATCCGAAGGATTTGAATCTTTATCAGGCAACAAAGTGTCATATGAACGCCCAATTTGCTGTAAAAAAGGGCGGCATTATGATTTTCACGCTAGACTGCCCGGATATTAAGGAGCCTGCTATCTTTACTGATTGCTTCAGCCGTAACGATATGGAGCAGTTTGAAAAGGATATTCGTGCTAATTTCACGATTCCGGCCTTTGTAGCCTTCAAATCGCGCTGCATTGTCAACGATGTTACCGCTTATCTGGTAACGCGTGAGGAAAATTTTGAGTTTGTCCGCAAGACCGGTCATATTCCTTGCAAATCGCTGCAGGAGGCGTGGGATTTGGCGCAGGAGAAGCTGGCAGAGCAGGGTAAAAAGGATTATACAATCACGATTATGGGACATGCTTCGGCTACGCTGCCGATTCTTGATAAGTAATCTGGCTATAAAGCATAGATAAATGAAATGTATTGAACTGGAGGGAAATTTCTCATGAAAACAAGAAAAGTTGGTGTTATTGGTTTAGGTCACGTTGGTGCGCACGTTGCGTATAGTCTGGCAATTCAAGGCATTGCTGCTGAGCTGGTGCTTGTTGATCCTAAGGAAAGCAAACTGAAGGCTGAGGTGCAGGATTTGCGAGACGCTGTTTTGT
>JAIHZV010000339.1 GCA_022718015.1 Phascolarctobacterium sp.
TCCCAGCAGCAACCTGTCCTTCTTTGTTGGGCATGAGGTGCAGAATGAGCCTGCTGATTTTCTGGTGCATGATGGCGATGTGCTGACCTTGGGCGGCATGAAGTTTGCATGCTTTGCTACGCCGGGCCATACGCCGGGCGGCATCTGCTATTACAACGCAGAGAACGAGGTTGTTTTTGCAGGCGACACGATTTTCTGCGAAT
This sequence comes from Phascolarctobacterium sp., assembly GCA_022718015.1. Taxonomy (GTDB): domain Bacteria; phylum Bacillota; class Negativicutes; order Acidaminococcales; family Acidaminococcaceae; genus Phascolarctobacterium_A. Next base: position 204 of record JAIHZV010000339.1, read on the forward strand.
CCATTGGTCGTACAGACCTGCCGGGAGGCAGCTATAAGGCTCTTCTGCAATCTATCAAGACGAAGCTGTTGACGTTGCCCGATGATGTACATCTGCTCCCCGGTCATGGTCCGAGCACCAGTGTTGCTTGGGAGAAGCGCAGAAATCCCTTTCTGCAATAATGTATCATGCTGAAGTATTGGCCTATAATTCGCAGCAGCACCTGCTTTAAGCTGGGGGTTGCTGCTGCAGTTTCCTATGTTTTATATCTTTTGGCAGGCTTTCTGCTGCCGCTGCTGCTGGCCATCGGTCTGGCGTTTGCATTGTATCCGCTGGTAAATGCGATTGCAAAGGTGCGTGTGGCGCACGGCATGATTAAGCTGTCGCGCGTGGTGGCGATTATCTTGGCACTGCTGGCGTTTTGCATCTTCATTGTGATGATTATCGGCTTTATTTTGCTGCCGCTTTTTGGTCAGATGAACGAATTTCTGCAAAAGCTGCCGCTGTTTATCTCGCAGTCGCAGGGCACGGATATGCATGACATCGACGCTATGCTGCAGGATCCGACGAAGATTCCGCTGCTGCCGTCGGACTTTAATATGCTGATGACGGCGCTGGTCAACTGGGCGATGGGCTTTGTAAGCTCGGTGCTGCGCAACCTTGTGCAGTCCAGCTTGAGCATTGTGCAAAGTCTTATCGGCCTGATTATCGTGCCGTTCCTGTCGTTTTATTTCCTTAAGGATTGGCGTGAGCTGCGCGAGATGGCGGTCAATCTTTTTAACTACGATGTGCAGGATAGAGCGGCGGCTGTTATTGATGATATCGGCCGCACGCTGAGCGCTTATGTGCGCGGCTTGGCGAAGCTCAGCCTGATTTCCGGCTTTGTGATTTCTGTTGGTACGGCCTCGCTTGGCATAGAGTTTCCGCTGGTGCTGGGCTTTTGGGCGATTTTGGCGGAGACTGTGCCTGTTGTCGGCCCGCTGATGGGCGCTGTGCCTGCTATCTTTATTGCC
>JAIHZV010000056.1 GCA_022718015.1 Phascolarctobacterium sp.
GCATCAAAGCCCATGCTGACCATTTCAACCTTATAGCCCATTTTCTGGCCCAAAGCCTCAATCAGCTCAATGTCGAAGCCAGTCAGCTCCTTGCTGTTTTCCTTAGGAAATTCGAACGGTGCGAAGACAGGCTCAGTGCCGACACGCAAAACCTTTGCGCCGTTATCAGCTGCCTTCTTCTCGTCACCGCCGCAGCCGGCGAGCAGCATGCTGCAGGCCATAATAGCTGTCATTAAAAATACTAATACCTTTTTCATCTTTGAGTCCCCCTCATTTAGTTTTTTATTCTTTCTTTATAAATGTAAAACGGAGTCCGTTATGGTTCTGAAACCACGGCGCACTCCGCTTTGAACCAGGTATTATTTCTTCACTTCACCAAACCAGGTTTTGTAAAGCTTATCATATTCGCCGTTTTTCTTGAGCTCAGCCAAAGCCTTGTTGACGTCCTTAGCCAGCTGGTCGTTGCCTTTTTTAACAGCCAGACCATATTCCTCAGCATCCATAACGTCACCAACGGTCATCATGGTTTTGTTGCCGCCCTGTGCCAGGTAGTAGCCAACAACAGGACCATCGTTGATAACAGCGTCAACACCCTTGTTTTTCAGCTCCATAACAGCTTCATCATTAGTATTGAAAGCAGTTACCTTTGCGCCTGCAACGCTTCTTGCAGTTTTTTCACCGGTAGTGCCGATTTGGCAAGCAATGCGTTTGCCCTCGAGATCTTTAATGCTCTTAATTTCGGTGTTATCCTTGTTTACGAGGATGGTCAGACCGGAAGTGTAGTACGGATCAGAGAAGGTTACAGCCTGTTTACGCTCATCGTTGATGCTCATGCCTGCAGCAACCATATCAATGTTGCCGGAGTTCAGTGCCGGGATCAGCGCATCAAAGCCCATGCTGACAATTTCAACCTTATAGCCGAGCTGTTTGCCGATAGCGCGAGCCAGGTCCATATCGAAGCCATCATAGGATTTGCTGCCTTCCTTTTGGAATTCGAACGGAGCAAAGGTCGGTTCAGTACCAACACGCAGAACCTTTTGAGAGTCAGCCTTTTTATCTCCGCCGCCACAGCCGGCAATCATCATAGAAGCAGCAGCCAGAACTGCCATAACTAAAAATAAAATTTTCTTCATAACACATATCTCCCTTCAAAATAACAAGCCTGAAAAAATACTACCAACATTATATACCGATTTTCGCTCAACGTAAAGCATTTTTATAAAAAAAGCTGGTATAAAAATAAGGAAAATGCACTTTTTTGCATTTTCCTTCGAAAAATCTCTTTAGCAGCTCAGCTGACCTGGTTTTCGCCCCCACACTCGCCTGCTGGAGGGTTCGCTCCTAAGCTTCTGCTCCCCACTACTACCCCTCTCGCGTGAATTTTTTTTGCGGCAGGACTTACTTCTAAGCTGCACCGTGCTCACAGCCAATTTTAGCTGCTTACGTGGATCGTTTGGCCTGCAACTGGCATCGACTTGCAACCACAGACCTGAGCTGCTCCATATATTATAAGCGTCAGGCAATTTTTTTGCAAGTAAATAGCCGCTCTGCCCTTTAATAATTTTGCAAAAAGTGTTATACTATCAATACCTTAATTTGTACGGATACAAAGGAAACACTATTATGATTGCTATTCCTCAATGTCTGGACTTTGCAGATGCACGCATGACGAAGGAAATCTGCGAGTTCTACATGAAAATGCTGAAAATAAAAAATAACGAAATCTGTCTGCACAGCCAGCAGGTCGCTAATTACGCAGCCAGCACAGCAGCCAAGCTGGGGCTGCCGGCCTCCGAGGTTTCGCTGATTAAAACGGCGGCGCTCCTGCATGACATCGGCCAGCTTTCTGTGCCCAATATCATCTTGAACAAGCTGCCCTTTTTGTCGACACGCGAGCAGTCCATCTATAAGCGCCACTGCATCGCCGGCGCCAGTATGCTGGAAAATATTCCCGGCTTTACGGTTGTCTGCGACATTATCAGCAGCCACCATGAGAAGTGGGACGGCACAGGCTATCCCAAGCGCCTCAAGGGACAGAACATTCCTATCGGCGCACGCATTATCGCCGTCGCCAACTACTACGACCGCAACATCAATCCCTGCACGCAGCATTGGCAGAAAACCCATGCCGATGCTATTATTGAGCTGCAGGATAAGGCAGGTCTGGACTTCGACCCGGCCATCGTCAAGGCCTTCATCGAATCCATCATTCCCCAAAATGCACGAGGCTGAAGGCTTAGCGCACACGTAAAAAATCCCCTCCGTCACCTGCTGTGACAGAGGGGTATTTTTATGCTTCCGCTGCGTTACGCACACGCGTCAAATACGAATACATTGCAACGCACATCAAAATGCAGCCTGTGATGACGAGCACGTAGCGCGTGCTCATATACGTTCCCAAAAAGCCGCCTGCCAGCGGTCCGACAACGCCGCCAAACTGCTGCGCCGAGGTTACCAGACCAAAGGCCTTGCCGCGCATCTCCTTCGTCGTCACGCGCGTAAGGTTCGCATTGATATTAGGCACAGCGCCTGCCAAAAACAGGCCATAGACAAATTGAATCGCAGCAAACTGCCACACATCAGCGATAAACACCTGAAACAGATTGATGAAGCCGGCCGTAAAGGTTACGACGCAGAAGGTGCGCACATAGCCGAAGCGCTGACCGCGCTTGCCCCAGAACGGCGCGGCAATAATGCCGGTAAAGCCGGACAGGGAAAAAATAATGCCTGACATTTTTATCGCCGCATCACCCATATCGTCCATAAGCTGGCCGACGTACAGCGTAATCAGCGGCTGAATCAGCATGATGCAGGTCTGCACCATAAAGAACATCATCATCACAAACAGCAGCTCTTTGTTCTCCAGCGCCTTCCGCAAATCTGCCAGCAGACTGCTGATTTCACGTGCGCCCTTCGTAATAACCGACGCATCATGCACAATGAAAATAACCAGCGTCGTCGCAATAAACAGCGCTGCACTGCCGACATAAAACGATGCACGCATACCGAACCAGCTGCTCAGATAGCCGCCCATCAGCGGTCCCATAATCGTGCCGCTGGCAATCGAGGTCTGCATCAGACCCATGCCCCAGCCCATCTTCTCCTCCGGTAGCGACGAGGACGCCATCGACAAGCACGCAGGCACAAAGCCGGCAATAACGCCGCACAGCACGCGCACCAGCAACAGCTGATACACATCCTGACATACGCCTGTAAGAAAATACGTCAAAGCCAGACCATAGCCTGCACGCATCGCCATCTTCCGCTGGCCCACACGGTCCGCCAAAGCGCCCCAGTACGGTGCCATCACAGCGCTGCCCATAAAGGTTATAGCAAAGGTTATGCCTGCCCAGAAGTTTACGTCGGCCTGCGCAACCTGCAGCTCACGCAGAAGATAAACGGGCAGAAACGGTATGCACATTGTATAGCTGGCACAGCATAAAAATACAGCCATCCACAGTACAGGCAGGTTAGACTTCCAGCTGCCGGTGCTATTTTTTTGTAAAGCTAGTAGTGTCATAATAAATTCCTCTTTCTCTTCTGCTAATATTATATCACAATCGTATAACAAGGGAAGGTGGTAACCGCATCACAGCAGCTTTAATTTTTCTCGCTTCTTCCCTTCCTTAAAGCGTTCATATAATGTATAATATAATTTAGATTAGTTCGTTTTGTAAACGATAAAAGAAATAACTGCTATAGCCATCTGCATAGCGCAAAGGAAGGGTAGAAGCATGAAACCATTTACAACACAGGAATTAGAGGAATGCGGCTTTTTTTCGAAGATGTTTGGCAGCAAGCCTGCCGAAAACGGCTGGAAGGAGCTGAACAACCTGCTGGCTGCAGCAGATTCCACACTCACCATCAGCAGTGACGCTGTACACGGCGCACTTAAAAAGTGGGGCGTAAAATTCAATGAAGAAAACATGAACCAGCGCAGCGGTATCTATCGCAAGCTGGCCGACGTTGTTTATACAGAAGCAGCAAGCAAGGAGGACACCGGCTTTGCCCAGCTTGCGCATCTCGCAGAAATTCTCGAGCTGCCGCCGCATCTTATCCACCTTGCCGACAAGGGCGCCAAGACTGCTGCCTACTTCACACGCTGCCGCAGACTGCTGAGCAATGAGGAAACGCTCGACATCAACCAAATCAACGAGCTGTTCGGCTATGACTACGAGGACGGCTTTGCCAGCCGCAAGCAGGTCTTCACTGACTACTTCAACTTCAAGTTCGACGATATCAGCAAGGCGCAGCGCTATACTCCTGACGAAGAAGCTGCTCTGCGTGCTGACTGCGCCAAGCTCGATATTCCCTTTGAATTCAAAAGCAATATCCAAAACGCTCTCGATAAATACCGTAACCTGTGGGAAGCAGAAAACAAGCCTCTCGGCAACATTCAGCAGGACGCCTTCCCGCTCAACAAGGGCGAGGTCTGCCATGCCTATGCCAACTGCGGCCTGTGCCAGAACAAGCTCGTCGAACGCGAGGACAACTACTTTGAGCTTACGCGTAAATTTAAAATCGACGAAACCGTATCCTTCAAGGGCGAAAAGATTGAGCATCCCAAGTTCAAAGAAGAAATGATTATTCTGCTGGAGCTTGGCCACTTCTTCCTCACCAGCCAGCGTATTGTTTACATCGGCCAAAAGAACGCCTTCAACATTATGCTCTCTGACCTGACCGGCGCAGACTTCGACGGCGTAAACCTCATCACCTACCACACCAAGGATAAGGGTGATGTCATCATCAAATATTCTGACGAAGCCGCAGGCGTAATGCATATCCTCTTCACCAGAGCATTTGAAGCAAGCAAATAAAAACTATAACGAAAACCACCATGCTAAGCTTTTAAGTAAGACAGACATGGTGGTTTTTGCTATATTTGTTTAAGTAACTTCATTTCTATTACACTGACATCCGGAAAAATTAAGCTGATACCCTTTCTATGCATAGCCAAAACTTTCTTAGCCTTCTTAGTTAATTCTCTTTCAATAGAAAATTTCAATTTTACTGCTTCACCGGTGCGCACATTGTAATATTCATTTTTAATGTAGTCTTGAGAAACAGGACACATATTTTGTAATAAAAATACCTTTTCATAGCCTAAAACTTCATCAAAGAATAAAGTATCGCATCTATGATACTTCTCCAATTTTCTATCATAAATAGCTTTATATTTTTCTATCTGAGAAGAAATAGGTATCAACCAAAATAATTTAGTTTTGTTATCCTGAAAAGCATAAAAGCAAGGCCTGTCATGTGCTTTCCCATTAGCAATTTCTTTGTTTGACATAAGCTTATCGTCTTGAAACTCCTGAAAATATTTATCACTTATATAATAAAAATGACCATTCAGCATACTGCACCTCTGATAAAAAAAGAGCCCCGTTACTACTAACGAAGCCCTTAAAAATTTGAACTTGACTATATTTTAGTTGCATGTCAAGCAGCAACTCACATTTGAACTTGACTATATTTTAGTTGCATGTCAAGCAGCAACTCACAGGCATTGCCTTTATGTTTAGTATACATACAAATATTATTTTTGTCAAGGATAAATCACTAATATTAGCCTTCCAAAAAAAGCGCTCCCGCCGCCACAGGAGCAGGAGCGCTTAATTACACACGCGTAATATTAAATTTACTTGCTAATCTTTAAATTAGAAAGTGAAGGTCAGATCAGCCCAAACGCGTTGGTCAGCAACTTTTTCACCAAAGTCTTTAGCCACTTTGGATTCAGTATCATAGTATACTACTGTACCAACGATGTTCTTAGCGAAGGTGTAGTTAGCACCTACGCCATAGCCTTTGAAACCAGTGCCAGCAAAGGTATTAGCATCAGTTGTGTGTGCCAGATAAGTGCCAAAGCCTTGATCATAGTAATTAGCGAATAAACCCCAGCTGCCAATTACGTCAGCTTGAGCACCCTTATAAGTCAGGCCAACAGTCCAGCCGTCATCATCATAGTCATAGCCCAATACTTTATTGGCATCAACGTCTTTGTAGCTTGCATCACCTTTCAGATACATAGCAGACAGGTTTACGTCACCCATAGTGTAATCTGCGCCAACATACCAGATAGCGTCATCTGCGCCTTTATCAATAGCGTCATCACCACCATTAGCAATGTCTTTGAAGTTTACATAGCCAGCAGCAACATTCAGGTTACCAGCAGCAGCACTCAGTTCACCGCCAGCATAGTTGCCACCTTCAATGTCAAGGTCAGAGCCATAGCCAGCGCCAAGATCAGCAAATGCTAAACCATCAGCAGCCTTACCAGCAAAACCTTTTACTTTTACATTGCTGCCATAGGAAACTTCAACGCCATCAGCCAAGTTATCATAAATGTTGCCATTTGCGAAGAAAGCGTTGTAACGGCCAGCAGTTACATCCAGACCGCCGAGTTTACCTTCAACATAAGCACGTTTGAATTCAGTTTTTTCGTTACCAGCGTTATCGCCAAGATCTTGGGTGTTTTGAATCATACCAGTGTAGGACCAGTCATCGTTGATTTGACCATTTACCCAAATACGGGAACGAATATCGGTTTCATGGTTGCTGTCGCTGCTAACTAGTTTTTCACCAGCGCCGTTATCCTTACTCATATATTTGAAACGAACTTCACCAGTTACTTTTACATTGTCAGCCTTTTTCTCAAGGTTAGCAACGCGAACGCCAAGGTTATCCAGTTCGTCAGCAAATTCAGCAGCCAGCTTATCAACGTTAGCGCCCTTTGCCATAGCCTTTGCTACGATTTGAGCCATTTCATAGCGGGTCATCAGCTTGTCGCCGCCAAAGGTTGCGTCACCATAGCCTTCAATTACACCAGCAGCAGCCAGCTTATTTATGCTGTCATATGCCCAGTGACCAGCAGGAACATCAGAGAACGGATTTGCAGCATAAGCAGAAGCAGTTACGCCCAGTGCCATTGCCATTGCGAGTACTAAAGATTTCTTCATTTTGTTTTCCTCCTTA
>JAIHZV010000057.1 GCA_022718015.1 Phascolarctobacterium sp.
GGTAACCTTTGTACCGGGACTGGGCGTTCCTGTATGGCTGAGTGTGCTGCTGGATATTCCCTATTTTGTGCTGGCAAGCAGCCTGCTGATTGGTCAGTGCATCTGCGGTGTTGCCAGCGTGATGCTTGTTACAGCACTTGAGCGTGTGGGTGCAGGCAAAATGTTTGCGTTTGAAGGAGGAAAAAGATAATGACTAGTGGTAGAAGTCAAGAGGAGCTGCAGGGCGTAAGCCTTTTAGGCAGTAAGACGACGTATAAAAGCGATTATGCGCCGGAGGTTTTGGAGTCCTTCCCGAACAAGCATCCCGGCAACGATTATTTTGTGAAGTTCAACTGTCCGGAGTTCACCAGCCTGTGTCCGATGACCGGCCAGCCTGATTTTGCGACGATTTATATTTCCTACGTTCCGGATGAGCGTCTGGTAGAAAGCAAGTCGCTGAAGCTGTATTTGTTCAGCTTCCGCAATCATGGTGATTTTCATGAGGACTGCGTGAATATCATTATGAAGGATTTAATTAAGCTGCTGGAGCCTAAGTATATTGAGGTTTGGGGCAAATTCCTGCCGCGCGGCGGTCTGTCCATTGATCCGTATGCCAACTATGGCAAGCCTGGTACGGAATGGGAGCAGGCAGCGAAGAAGCGTCTCTTTATGCATGATATGTATCCGGAAATGGTAAATAACAGATAAGTATGGAAAGCTGTTGCGCAAGCGGCAGCTTTTTTATTGCTCAGGCTGCTTTTGCTAGAAGGAGTTTCTTTTTTAAAATCATAAGTTAGCCTACGCTAATCAAAGGACGATTTTTACAAAAATTTTTCTGTAAACACTAATACAGCACTTTATTTATCAATTAGAGTATGCTATAATGGGCTATAGACAAATAAATCACTTATTTGTACAGAATCCGTGGGACACAAAAAGTACCACGAGGGACAAATTGTGTCGAGGAATGTTAAGATGGATAGTATTATTAATCTGCAAAAGAAAATCGTGCCGGAGCTGACGGACCTGCTCGTACAGCGTTATCAGATTCTGCTGCAGGTGAGCCACGAAGCGCCTATAGGCAGACGTGCTCTGGCGGCAAGACTGGGACTTAGCGAAAGAGTGCTGCGTGCTCAGGTTGATTTTCTTAAAAAAAGCGGTCTGCTGGATTTTTCCTCCAGCGGCATGAGTGTGACAGAAGAGGGCGCTGATATTTTAAAGGAGCTTGCGGATTATGTGCGCAAGCTGCAGGATATCTCCTTCCTGGAAAAAGCCTTGAGCGATACGCTGAAGATTGGCCGCGTAGTTATCCTGCCTGGTGATTCCGATCAGGATGATGTCGTGAAGCGGGAGATTGGCCGCACGGCAGCGCATATCCTGAGCAAGCTGCTCGAGGATGGCAAGCGTCATATTGTGGCAGTCAGCGGTGGTACAACGATGGCGGCTATGGCAGCCAATATCTCCGGCTCGCAGCCGAATACCGTTGTGGTTCCGGCGCGCGGCGGCTTGGGGGATAACGTAGAGCTGCAGGCTAACACGATAGCTACGGTGCTGGCGCAAAAGCTTGGCGCTTCCTACCGTCAGCTTTATGTTCCCGACAGTGTGAGCGAGGACATTTTGAACAGCATTCTGCAGGAGGATGTGGGCGTGCGTGCGGTGGTTGATATCATCAAGCAGGCTGATATTCTGGTGCATGGTGTGGGCCGTGCCAGCGTGATGGCGCGTCATAGACGACTGAGCAGCGATATTATCGCTAAGCTGGAGGCTGACGGTGCTGTGGGCGAGGCCTTTGGCCAGTATTGCGCACTCGATGGCAGGCAGGTCTATATGACGAATAACGCCGGCCTGATGCTGCAGGATTTGCAGCATATCGGCATTATCATCGGTATTGCCGGCGGCAAGTCGAAGGCAGCAGCGATTCTTTCTGTTATCCGTGCTTCGCGTCAGGATATTCTTGTTACTGACGAGGCAGCAGCGCATGAGATTATGCGCATGTCAGAGCAGCAGGCGCTTGCCTAAGGCTCTGGTGAATTAAGTTAATAAGCACAAATTGTGCAATTTTATAAGAAACTCTTATGATAATTTAAGGAGGAAGTTATTATGACAAAGTTAGGTATTAATGGTTTTGGCCGCATTGGCCGCGAGGTTTTCCGTGTAGCATTCAACAATCCTGAAGTAGAGGTTGTTGCTGTCAACGATCCTGGCGACATCACCGCTTTGGCTCACCTGTTGAAATATGACTCTATCCATGGCACTTTCAACCATGAAGTCAGCATCGAAGGCAACTACATTATTGTTGACGACCGCAAAATCGAAGTATTCGCTTGCCTGGATCCTGCACAGATTCCTTGGGGCGAAGCCGGTGCAGAAATCGTTGTAGAATCCACCGGCCGTTTCACCGAAGCTGCAAAGGCTGCAGCTCATCTGCATGACACTGTTAAAAAGGTTATCATCTCCGCTCCGGCTAAAGGCGAAGATATCACCATCGTTATGGGTGTTAACCAAGACAAATATGATCCTGCTAAACACAACATCATTTCCAATGCTTCCTGCACCACGAACTGCCTGGCTCCGTTCACCAAAGTGCTGCTGAACAAATTCGGTATTGAAAGCGGTCTGATGACCACTGTTCACTCCTATACTAATGACCAAAGAATTCTGGACCTGCCGCATAAAGATCTGCGTCGTGCTCGTGCTGCTGCTTGCTCCATCATCCCGACTACTACCGGTGCTGCAAAAGCAGTTGCTCTGGTTCTGCCGGAGCTGAAAGGCAAGCTGAACGGCTTCGCAATGCGCGTTCCTACTCCGAACGTTTCCATTACTGACTTGACCGTACTGCTGCAAACCGACACCACTGCTGAAGAAATCAACGCAGTGCTGAAGGAAGCTGCTGAAGGCGAGCTCAAAGGCATCATGGGCTACAGCGACGAACCGCTGGTATCCCGCGATTACAATGGCTGCCCGCTGAGCTCCATTATCGACGGTCTGTCCACCATGATGGTTGGTCCGCGTATGGCTAAGGTTGTAAGCTGGTATGACAACGAATGGGGTTATTCCAACCGTGTAGTTGACCTTGCTGCATATATCGCAAAACAAGGCCTGTAATAAAGGAGATATATCCGTGGATAAAAAAACTGTACGTGATTTAGACGTTGCCGGCAAAAAGGTTCTGGTACGTGTAGATTTTAACGTTCCTCTGAATGATAAGGGCGAGATTACCGATGATACGCGTATCACCGCATCTCTGCCGACAATTCAATATCTGCTGGAGCAGAAGGCTGCTGTTATTCTGATGGCTCATCTGGGCCGTCCGAAGGGACAGGTTAAGCCGGAGCTTTCTCTGGCTCCTGTGGCTAAGCATCTGGGCAAGCTGCTGGGCAAAAAGATTCTTTTTGCTCCTGACTGCGTAGGCGAGGCTGCAAAGGCTGCTGCCAGCAAGCTGAAGGCTGGCCATATCCTGCTTTTGGAAAACCTGCGCTTCCATAAGGAAGAAGAAAAGAACGACATGGAGTTTGCAGAGCAGCTCGCTTCTCTGGCAGACCTTTATGTTAACGACGGCTTCGGTGTTTCTCACCGTGCCCATGCGTCCGTAGAGGGCGTAACGCACTTCCTGCCTGCTGCTGCAGGCTTCCTGCTGGAAAAAGAAATACAATATGTTGGTCAGGCTGTAACCAATCCGCTGCATCCCTTCGTTGCTATTATCGGCGGCGCAAAGGTAAGCGACAAGATCGGCGTTATCAGCAATCTGCTGGATAAGGTTGATACGCTGCTGATTGGCGGCGGTATGGCTAACACCTTCCTCGCTGCTCAGGGCCACAAGATGGGCAAATCTCTTGTAGAAGAGGATAAGCTGGAGCTGGCGAAGGAGCTTCTGGCGAAGGCTAAGAAGAACAAGGTTAAGCTGCTGTTGCCGACCGACCTCGTAATGGCTGCTGCCTTTGCTCCTGATGCTGCGCATGTAACCGAAGGCGTTAAGCATCTGAATCAGGAGTATATGGCGCTCGATATCGGCAGCGAAACGAGCAAGGCTTATGCTGAAGCACTTGCTGAGGCAAAGATGATCGTTTGGAACGGACCGATGGGCGTGTTCGAAATGGATGCCTTCTGCAAGGGTACGGAAGCAGTTGCCAAGGCAGTTGCTAAGAGCCGTGCAGTGAGCATTGTTGGCGGCGGCGACAGCGTTGCTGCTATCGAAAAGCTTGGTCTGGCAAAACGCATTACGCATATTTCTACCGGCGGCGGTGCTTCTCTGGAATATCTGGAGGGCAAGGTTCTGCCGGGCGTAGCAGCTCTTGATGACCTGCGCCGCAAGATGATTGCCGGCAACTGGAAGATGAACAAGACTGTTAATGAGGCCGTTGAACTGGCTGAGGACGTGGTTATGGAAACTAACGGCACTCTGAACGAGGTTGTTATTTTCCCGCCGTTCACCGCTCTGGAGACTGTTGCTGATGCTATCGACGGCAAGCATGTCGGCTATGGTGCACAGGACCTGCACTGGGAGGACAACGGCGCTTATACCGGCGCTATCTCCGGTGCGATGATTGCTGACATCTGCGCTGAATATGTTCTTGTTGGTCATAGCGAACGCCGCACGATTTTTGGCGAGAACGAGAAGATTGTTGCCAGCAAGATTATTGCTGCTTACCGCAATGGCCTGAAGCCGATGCTGTGCGTAGGCGAAAATCTGGCTGAGCGCGAGGCAGGCAAGACTGCACGCAAAATCAACATGCAGCTCAAGAGCGCTCTGCGCGTTATCGCTCCTGAGGATGCAGAAAACCTTGTAGTTGCTTATGAGCCTATCTGGGCTATCGGCAGCGGCAAGGCAGCAACCGTTGAGGATGCTTTGGAGGTCTGCACCCTGATTCGTAACAAAATCGGTAAAATCTTCACCGAGGATATCGCACGTAAGGTACGTATCCTGTACGGTGGCAGTGTAAATGAAAAGAATGCTGCTGATTTCAATGTCAGCGGTATTGATGGTGTGCTTGTCGGCGGCGCTTCTCTGAAGGCAGAAAGCTTCGCTAAGATAGTACGCAGCTTTTAATCTGGACGAGTGAGTGAGTACCAGCTGCAGGTAAAAGCTACGGCGGTGCATAAATTAGTATGACGCTGAGCTTTGCCAACGCAGCTGGTACTGTATCTCTAGTCTGTAAATAAAGAAGATACAAATATGAAAAAACCAGTTTTATTAATGATTCTGGACGGTTGGGGCATTGCGCCGAGCAGCAGCACGAACGCTGCGGCTATGGCGAAAACACCTAATCTGGACAGCTTTTTTGCCAAATATCCGCATACAACGCTGGAGGCAAGCGGCAAGTCTGTTGGTCTGCCTGCAGGACAGATTGGCAACTCTGAGGTCGGACATTTGAATATCGGTGCCGGACGTATTATTTATCAGAGTCTGACGCGCATTGACAAGGCGATTGAGGATGGAGACTTATATAAAAATGATGTGCTCAGCAGGGTAATGGACGAAACGAAGCAGGCCGGCAAGGCGCTGCATCTTCTGGGCCTGTTATCAGACGGCGGCGTACACAGCCACATTGAGCATCTTCTGGCACTTCTCTGCATGGCGAAGGTGAAGGGCCTGACGAAGGTTTATGTACATGCCTTCCTCGATGGCCGTGACGTTGGTCCGAAAACAGCGCTGGAATATATTCAGCAGCTGGAGGAGGGGATGGCGCAGATTGGCGTAGGCAAAATTGCTACCGTCAGCGGACGCTATTATGCTATGGACCGCGACAAACGCTGGGAGCGTGTAGAGCGTGCTTATAAGGCTCTTGTTCTTGGCGATGGTGCGCGTGCTGCGAGCGCAGCTGAGGGCGTAGAGGCCTCCTATGCGCAGGATGTAACCGACGAGTTCGTTGAGCCGTTTGTTATTGATGGCGTGAACGGGCAGATTACTGCCGGCGACGGCGTAATCTTCTTCAACTTCCGTCCTGACAGGGCGCGTGAAATCACACGTGCGCTCCACGATGCAGACTTCCCCTATTTTGCTCGTCCGGAAAGCGCTCGTCCTGTAAACTATGTATGTATGACACAATATGATGCGACGATTGACGCACCTGTTGCTTTTCCGCCTGAGGAAATCAACGATACGCTTGGTCAGGTGCTGGCAGAAAACGGTCTGCACCAGCTGCGTATTGCGGAAACAGAAAAATATGCTCACGTAACCTTCTTCTTCAATGGAGGCGTGGAAACCCCCAACCCGAACGAGGAGCGTATTCTGATTCCGTCGCCGAAGGTTGCAACCTATGACCTGCAGCCGGAGATGAGCGCTGAGGAAGTAACGCAGGCGCTTTTGGCAGAGCTGGATAAGGATAAGTTTGAAGCGATTATCCTCAACTTTGCTAACCCCGATATGGTTGGTCATACAGGCGTGCTGGAGGCAGCGATTGCTGCGGAGAAAAAGAGAATTCTGGAAGCCAGCGGTACGGTGCTGACCTATGATGGCGGTGTATTCAAATTCCCTCTGGCATCCTATACCAGAATATCCGACGATTACGGCAACCGTATCCACCCGACCTTAGGAATCGAGCAGTTCCATAACGGTGTGGATTTCGCGGCACCGAAGGGAACGGCAATCTATGCAGCCTATGACGGGCAGGTGGTGGCAGCCACATACAGTAACACCATGGGAAATTACGTAATGATCGATCATGGCGGCGGACTGTATACCATATACATGCATGCATCGGCATTGTATGTCTCTAAGGATGATATTGTGGTCCGCGGGGAGACCATAGCAGCGGTAGGCTCCACAGGCTCCGTCAACTTCCTGATCATTGGATTCTGTATGGGAGTGTGCAACGGATTTGCAATTCCTTTAGCACACAAATTCGGCGCAGGAGACTATAAGGGCATGCGTGGATTTATGATGAATGCCATTTACCTCTCTGCGATTTTTGCAGTGGTAATGACGATCGTGACGGTCATCTTCTGTATGCCGATCCTGGAGCTGATGCGCACGCCGGAAAATATTATTG
>JAIHZV010000340.1 GCA_022718015.1 Phascolarctobacterium sp.
TATTTTAGCACTACTCGCTCAAAGATTCCAATAAGGATTTAGTATTGCTTTTATGCTTGCAGGCTGCAAAATCCGTCGTTATTTATACCGCGAATTCACAACCTCCACAGCAATCGTCGCATAAAGCTTATCACCCTCATATAATTTGATTGCGCCCTTGCCGACATGGTATTGATTAACGCTCTCGCGCGGCACACGCAGCTCCACACTTAAGGGCAGCGCGCCAAACTGCTTTTGCAGCACCTGCTGCGCGCCCAGCTTCTCCCACACGCCCTTCTTGCTTCCCTGCGAAAGAAGCATCTCCAAGCCTTCGCCGCGGCAGGTCAGCTTGGCATTCTTTGTCTGCGGCTGCAAGCGCAAATATGCGGAATACACATTAGGCTGCACAAAATACTTCAGGCCTCCCTCCTTGCCCAGGTCGACCACATAGCTGACCTGCGCATCCTTCGCCAGCTGCAGCTTCGTAAAGCCTTTATCATAGGCATTCATCTCCCGCACCAGCAGCAGCGCAAACATAACGCACATCATTGCGATAAACAAAGCTATTCTTTTCCACCACTGCTTATCCATGCTGCGCCACCCTGCCCTTATAATTTTTATATAGCGCCTTCACCCCTAAAATCAGCAGCGCAAAAACACCGGGAGTACAGCTCAGATTGCAGCTGCCGCAGATACCGCTGCAGCCTGCGCCCTGCGTCGAAATGGCGCTCACAGGAATCCCCATCGCCACAAGAAAACTAATCAGCTTATTTTTCATCATGCTTCCTCCCATAGCTTATAGCCTGCACAGGGCAGCTATGCGCACACACGCCGCAGACAATGCAATTATGCCTGCACAGCTGCGCCTGCTTCTCCTGCACCGTCGCCGCCTCCATAGGGCAGGCCTTGGCACACTTGCCGCAGCCGATGCATTTTTGCTTATCCACCTGCATCTGCAAAGAAAACCCCAGCCTGCAGCCAAGCGCATACACCAGGCTCTGCGCCGCGCCGACAGGACAGAGAAAATTGCAGAAGCCGCGACCGCCCTTTGTGAACAGGCCAAAAACAACGAGCCACAAAAAGGCGGTAAGAATCAGGCTAGACGTCAGCGAAATAAAATAACCGCGCGTAGCATAGTTCACCAGCAAATCAAACAGAAAAAAGTTGCAATATGTGCAGGCTAAAATGCCGTCGACAAAGGGCACCAGGC
>JAIHZV010000058.1 GCA_022718015.1 Phascolarctobacterium sp.
AAAGTAGAACGCAAACATATGCGCTGCCAGCACAGGAACATTCATCTGCACCAGAGCAGGAGCAGCAATCGTCGAAGTGATAACGTAGTTAGCAGTGGTCGGAACGCCCATGCCCAAAATCAACGAGGTAATCATCGTGAAGAACATAGCCGGCAGCAATTGTCCGCCTGCCAGGTCAAGCAGCGCAGTCGCAACCTTCAGGCCAACGCCGGTCTTGGTTACAACGCCGATGATGATACCAGCAGTTGCACAGGCAATAAGTACGCCCAGCACGCCCTTAGAGCCGTCAATCAAGCCTTGGACAATCTGACCGAAGCTGATACGCGTGGATTTACGCAGGCTTGCGCAGATAATCGTCAGCGCAATAGCAGCCAAGGCTGCACGCATCGGCGTATAGCCGCTGACAAGCAGATAAACGATAACAACCAGAGGAATAGCCAGATGGCCTTTTTCTACAAATAATGCACCAAACTTCGGCAGCTGGTCACGCGGAGTGCCCTTCAGACCAAACTTTTTAGCTTCATAGTGAACGCCCAGCCATACGCCGATGTAATACAGCATTGCCGGAATAACGGCAGCCTTAACAACATCAAAATACGGAACGCCAACGAACTCTGCCATCAGGAAGGCAGCAGCACCCATAACAGGCGGCATCAGCTGACCGCCGGTAGAAGCAGCAGCTTCAACTGCGCCGGCAAAAGCAGGACGATAGCCAAGCTTTTTCATCATCGGAATGGTAAAAGCGCCAGTACCGGCAACGTTACCAACGGAACTGCCGGAAACAGTACCCATCAGGCCGGAGGAAAGCACGGCAACCTTTGCCGGACCGCCAGCTGCCCAACCTGCGATAGCGTTAGCCAAATCGATAAAGAATTTGCCCAAGCCGGTAGCCTCCAGATAAGCACCGAACAGAATGAACAGATAGATGAAGGTCGAGGATACGCCCATCGGTGTACCAAAAATACCCTCAGTCGTGAAATACAGATGGTCAAACATTTCCTGAACCTCAACGCCACGGTGAGCCATAATGCCAGGAATATAAGGACCAAGGAAAGCATACAGCATGAAGCAGAAGGCTACAATAATCATCGGCCAGCCTACAACACGACGTGCAGCTTCAAAAACCATCAGCGTACCAATGAGACCGACGATGAAGTCCGTTTCATTATTCATGCCTGCACGCAGCACCAGCTCCTGATAATTAACTACCAGGTACAAAGCACTAGCCGCGCCGACAAGAGCAAATGCCACATCCAACGGATGCATCTTATTGCGTGACCAGCTCTTGCGCGCCGGATACAGCAGGAAAATCAGCAGAAAGCCGAAGGCCAGATGGATGGCGCGCTGCAGATGCGCATCAAGCACACCGAAGGTCGCCGTATACAATTGGAATATAGCGAATAAAATACAAATAGCAGAAATGATTTTATCCCAAATGCCAGTCATTTCACGCTTATTTGATTCCTTGTCAAATTTTTGCAGTACCTCTTCTGCCGATAATTCTTCAATCTTTTTGTTTTCTGCAGACACAGGTATCAACTCCTCTCATTAAGAAAAATTAAAAACAATGCTCAGCCAGTACTGATAACGGTACATAACCCTTATCTTGACTGCCGTTCCCTGTCCATATAAAGGAATCAGGTTATAATCATCACCGCCATGGACAATATGCTGCATCGCCTGCTCGGAAATGCGCAAGGCCACCTCTTTATACGGGCGGTTCATTTCTAAATTAAATTTTCCGTCCGCAGTTTTCGTAAACTTCCCATCTGACGGAGAATACGGATACCCCCAGCCTAGGGATTCAAACTGCGTATGCGTCATAGTCAAATCATCAGGCCCATTGACACGGAAAAATTCATCCCATTCCGTTTTTTCCACAGAATGTGTAAAGCTGATATTCCACTCATCTCCCGGATGGGTGGTAAAAGTAATTACCCCAGTGTTACCCTCTGGCACAATCGCCACCACAAGGCGCGATGCATACCAGCCGAAAAATAGAAGCACAGCGCTTACAAAAATTACAAAATACCTTATTGGGAAAAAAGACCGGGTACCGGCCGAAGCCGGTTTCCGGTCTTTGAAGTTCAGCATACCTAAGAATCCTTATTTCTCGCTAAAGAACTTTTCAGCACCAGGGTTCAGTTTAATGGACATGCCATCTTTACCAGTTTCTTTGGTGATAGCAGCAGCTGCGGAGTGAGCGGCTTTCATGCGGTCCAGGTTGCCATACAGAGCTTTAGCAACTGCATAAGCAGTGTCAGCATCCATCTTGTCAGTTACTGCGAGCATGCATTTAACTGCTACTGCCGGAACGTCAGCCTCTTGTTTAGCATAGGTGCCGGATTTGATAACAAGCTTGGTGTAGAACGGATATTTTTTAATCAAAGCTTCAGCCTTGTCCGGTTCAACAGGAACCAGAACAACGTCGTGCTGAGTTGCGATATCCTGGATAGCAGCGGTCGGATGGCCGGCAGTTACGAAAGCAGCGTCAACGTTGCCGTCCTTCAGTGCGCTTGCAGCCTCTGCGAAGGAGAGGTATTGTACTTTTACATCTTCATATTTAATGCCATATGCTTCCATAATCTGGCGAGCGTTAGCCTCAGTACCAGAACCGGCAGCACCTACAGCAATACGTTTGCCCTTGAAGTCAGCAACAGATTTGATGCCGGTTTTTTTCAGGGTTACGATTTGTACGGTTTCAGGATACAGGGTTGCCAGACCTTGCAGGTTAGCAACTTGTTTGCCCTTGAACATTTCGGTGCCGTTTGCAGCATAGTAAGCGATATCGTTCTGAATGAATGCGATTTCAACCTTGCCTTGGCTCAGCAGGTTTACGTTAGCAACGGAAGCGCCGGTGGATTGTGCAGAAGCATTCGCACCAGGAATATTCTTGTTGAGGATATCAGCAAGAGCACCGCCTAACGGGAAATAAGTACCAGCAGTACCGCCGGTAGCAATGTTAATGAATTTTTGTGCAGCAGGTTTTTTATCATCTTTTTTGTCTCCACCGCCGCAGCCGGAAATCATAGTTGCCATAACCATAATACCAAGTAAGAAAGCTAATAACTTTTTCATGAGAGTTCCCCTCCTTAAAAATTACACATGAGCTGTGATTCAATGTCAAGCACAGCTACACATTTTACCTTTCTTATTCGTCAAAAAAAGTAAAATTCCTGCAAACTTTTGCCCATTTCAATCATGTATACAGAATACATGGGCATAAACATACACTTTTATTGGAAAATCCCACTATATTCTCGTTTATTAATACAGTATTTTCGTATTTTTTTGCGTGAAATCATTTCGTTTCAGATAGTTTTTGCGTATTTTCGTAATCTATGTTACAATATGAGTGTTATGTTTATTGCTTTTTGGCAAAGGCAAATAAACAGCTGAGATTTTTATAAGGAGTGAAAGATAATGAGTTCCGGAGCTTATTCTTTAAGACTTGCACGTACTCTGTACGACAACGTTTATCATGCAATGCTGTATAACGAAAACCAACAGCCTATCGGTGATCTGGAGATTATTCCGACCATGCCGACCGACCGCAGCCAGGTTCCTGAGGATGCACCTGAGGTTCCTGCTTACCTGCTCGTCATCGTTAAGGATGCTGACATCAACAAGGATAACCTTATTGATTTCGAAGAGCGCGCTTCCTATGCCCTCTTAAAACGCTTCTCCACCGAAGTTGTCAACTTCCAGCACTGCAAATTCTACTATCCGTCCCCTGCCTTCATTTTTGAACAGCCGGACGCATTGACAAACCAAATGCAATAACAGCAAGCAAAAAGAGCTGCTGCACTACCAATCCTAGTGCAACAGCTCTCTTTTTATTTTGTCATTTCTTCAGCGCCAGGCTGCGAATAGATACGTTGACATTCTTCACCTGCATAGCTGTCATATATTCAATTTTTTCCTTAACCTTCGACTGCAGCTGCTTCGTCACCGCAAAGAGCTTTTCGCCATAATAAATAATAATTTCGATGCTGATGACAATGCCCTTGCTATTGTCGCTGCGGCGGCGCACCTTGATGCCTGTAACCTTCTGTACGCCTTCAATCTTGCCGGCAATAATGCTGATGATATCCTCAATCGCGCTATCCGCAATCAGCAGCTTGCCGTAAAAGCTGAACGACGGGCGCACAATGCTGCGGTCAGCCTCCTTCTCCTGCTTGCGCTGACTGGAGAAAATATTATAGGGCAGATCCGCAAAGTAACCAGTAAAATGCGGCTTCAGCTCTACTGTCGGCACAGGCACGATATGCTTGCCGTCATGCAGACGTGAATAGCGCGCCTTTTTGATTTCTGCCTTGCTGGCAATCTCATTGATATAAACCGTCTTGACCGGCTTCGGCAGCTGCAGGCGGCCGACGATTTTGTTAATCATATTATCTGACGTAGCAATAATCAAAAGACGATGAATATTGCTCACGGCCAGCGCCTCACGCACCACCTGCGCATGGTCGTCACTGGTAAAAATCGCACGCTTGACTGCCTGTATTCTGTTGTCTTCATTTTTCGCCGAGGTTCCGGCCAGAATCTTCGTGCCCTTAATCAGCAGGCCGTCGTCGATAATCGCATCGCAGCGGTTATCGAACGCCACGCCAATCGCATGATGGCTCTTGCCTGTTCCGCTCGGTCCTACAAAAGCAACTACTTCCATTCTATAACACCCTTTACGTCTTCATAGCGCACCGGCCAAAGTCCCAGCTTCGGCGGAAAGCGGTCGGGAATGCCGTGAAAATCACTGCCGCCGCTCGTCAGCAGACCGCGCTCCTGCGCCAGCTTAAGCCAATGCTCTCTCGCCTTGGCGTCTGCACTTGGATGCCACACCTCAATGCCGTCGAACGGCTCCTCGCTGAGCAGGCGCTCCGGCAGCGTCCAATCCTCCAGCTCCGACGGATGCGCAAGGACAGCAATGCCGCCAGCCTCGTGAATCAGCGCCACCGCCTCATGCGGCGACAGCTTCGGCTGCGGCACGTAGGCCGGACCGCCGCGGCGCAGCAGAGCGTCGAACACGGCCTGCACGCTGTCAAAATAGCCCTTTGCCACCAGTGCCTTCGCCACATGCGGACGGCCTACAGCGCGATTATTCGGGTCGCAGGCGTCCACCTCTACGTGGTAACCAAGCTTATCCAGCTTCTCCAGCATCGCATAAAGCCTATGCTCACGCGCATGACGCATCTCGTTCATTTTTTTGTGCAGCGCCTCGCACTCCATAGAAACGTGGTAGCCAAGGATATGCACTGCGTCGTCCTCATACTGTGTGCCCAGCTCTACGCCCGTAAGCACGCGAATTTTGCCGTTATGACGCGC
Organism: Phascolarctobacterium sp.; assembly: GCA_022718015.1. Classification (GTDB taxonomy): domain Bacteria; phylum Bacillota; class Negativicutes; order Acidaminococcales; family Acidaminococcaceae; genus Phascolarctobacterium_A. The sequence goes on from JAIHZV010000058.1 coordinate 5,323, forward strand.
CGCTGCTGCTCTTGCCTCCTCAATACCATTCCACGAATCATGGTCAGTTATCGCCATAACGCAGATGCCCTTGCTTACAGCAGTATCCACAAGCTGCGTCGGCGTATAGCGGCCGTCGCTGAAGGTGCTGTGCATATGTAAATCAACTAATCTTTCCATTACAGCATACCTGCCAGCTTAATCAGCGTCAAAGTGCCGAAGCCTGTGCCGCCCTTCACCTTCACGCCCTCAGTCTTCGTTGCCGTCGAGGTGCCGCCTATGTCAATATGTGCCCAAGGCAGGCCCTTATCTACAAATTCACCGATGAACAAGCCGCCGGTAATCACGCCACCAGCTCGTCCGGCGCTGTTCAGCAGGTCGGCCACATCGCTCTTAATGGCTTCCCTGCATTCAGGCAGCGCAGGCAGCTGCCAATAGTTTTCGCCTGCATATTTGCCTGCCAGCTTCAGCTGCTCCACCAGCTCGTCATTATTAGCTACAATGCCGCTTGTTTCGTTGCCAAGCGCAATGATAACTGCGCCTGTGAGCGTTGCGATATCGATAACCTTCTTCGCGCCCAGGCGGCAAGCATACCATACGCCGTCAGCGAGCACCATGCGGCCCTCCGCATCAGTCGAAACAACCTCAATCGTCTTGCCGTTGGCTGCACGCACAATATCACCGGGACGCTGCGCTCTGCCGTCAGGCATATTCTCTGCGCAGGCCAGCACGCCGATAACGTTGCAGGGCAGTCCCAGACGTGCAATCGCACGCATAGCGCCAAGCACATCGGCAGCACCTGTCATATCGTCCTTCATCTCGCCCATGTTGTCGTCTGGCTTAATGGAAATGCCGCCGCTGTCAAAGGTTACACCCTTGCCTACGAAGGCAGTGTACGGCGCATCGCCTGCACCGTTATATTGCAGCGCAATCATGCGTGGCGGATTCTCGCTGCCACGGCCAACGGCGAGTATGGCCTCCATGCCTCTGTCCTTCAAGAGCACCTCGTCGAGCACCGTCACCTCCAGCGGCAGCTCCTTGCCCATAGCCAGCGCCGCCTCCACCATCACCTGGGGCGTAACGACATTGCCGGGGTTATTTACAAGGTCGCGCGTAAAGCAGACTGCTTCCGCCTCAATCTCGGCCACCTCGACGAGCTTAGCGCTGTCCTCGGCGCTGCTTAAAAGCTTCACAGCGCACAGCGGTGCTTCCTTCGCCTCGCTCTTGAAGCGGTTGAAGGTGTAGCCGCCGAGGAACAAGCCTTCAGCAAGCGCCTGCGCATAAAAGCCACGCTGAGGGTTCAGCAGAATCGGTGCAGCGCACACTGCCTGCTTAGCCTTCGCCTTGTGCAGCGCTCTGGCAGCCTCGCCAGCCGCCTTGCGGAAATTGTTCGGCTTGCAGTCGCTGCCCTCGCCACAGCCCGCAATAAGCAGCTGCAGCAGGCCGCCTTCCGTCGGCAGAACAAAGCTCGTCAACGCGCCCACCTCATAAACATCATCATGCGCAGCAAGATAAGCCTCCACTGCCTTCGCCGCCTCCAAAGGCAGCTCCAGCTGCGGCACCGCCGGTGCGCATTCCTTACACAAAAACAGCACAATGCTGTCGCATTTTTCATAAGCAGCCGCCGTAATCGGCGCACTGCAAAGCTCAAAC
>JAIHZV010000341.1 GCA_022718015.1 Phascolarctobacterium sp.
CCATAACAATCAAGAGGCCGCTTGCAGCATAAAAAGCACGGTTTTCCTGCGGCGTTACAGCAGTGTTGCCGTCCTCGCCAACCTCGATATCATCATCGAGCGGGCAGTTTTTCCACAGCCACGGCTCAACAACCTTTTCCGTCACCCACCAGCAGCTGGGGATTACGAGGAAGGTTGCACCAAAGGCATAGAAATAGTTGCACAGCACGTTAACCTGATAGGTCGGGTCGATAATCTGCGCAGCGCTTTGCGTGAAGCCTTGGATAACCGGGTCAATCGCAGACGGAGTATAGTTGGCAGCGAATGCACCGGCAATACCTGCGAAGGAAGCGCCGATACCAGCCAGCGGATGCTTGCCGCTTGCATAATACATGTAGGCTGCAACCGGAATAATGATTACATAACCGGTATCAGGGCCAAGGTGACTCAGCATACCTACGAGAATAATAATCGGGGTAATCAAAAACTTCGGCGTAATCGCCAGAATTTTTTTCAACGCAGTATTGATGTAACCAGAGCCATCAGCAATACCAATACCTAAGGTTGCAACGATTACCATGCCCAGCGGGGGGAAGCCCGAATAGTTGGTAACCATCTTGCTCAACAGGTCTACAAGGTTTTTGCCGCTCAACATGTTGTTGACAACGATTTCCTTGCCTGTGGTCGGATGCACATAGCCGAAGTGCATCGTCGAAAGAATTGCTGACATAATGCAGCAGAGGACAAACGCACCAATGAACAAAATCGTGATATCAGGAATTTTGTTACCAATGCGCTCAATCATACCGAGAATACCGCCGGTCTGATTTTTTGCTTGCGTTGTTTGCATGAAATGCTTCACTCCTTAATAATTTTTTGAAAATACAATGTTCATTCTACCACAAAACAAGAGAAAATGCAAAGAATAAGAGGAGTTATTACTAACAAAACGCAATAACTCCTCTTTACTTATTATAAGGCGTCCTTAAACACGCTGCCGCCAATAAATTCGCGCATAATCGAATTATTGGGGATAACTGTGTCATCAATCGGCTTCACAAAGCTCAGCAGATTCAGCAGACGGCGCGCCGTCGTATACGCTCTGCCTGCGGACTGCGGCACAGCCGAAAGCAGCGGCTCGGCGTACTTCTTCAGCACGGCCAGCTCATAAATCAGCGTCGTGTTGAAGATAATATCAG
>JAIHZV010000059.1 GCA_022718015.1 Phascolarctobacterium sp.
GTTGAACAGACCGTTGAGCTCGAAGCAGATACCGCCGCGGTTGTGCATGATGACCTTCTCGAACATATCCTGACGCTTGAGCGAGGTGATTTTGCCATTCATGCAGTCAAAATTTTCGTAGGGAACAAATTTCAAGTGGGCGTCCTGTAATTTTGTCAGGCTTGCGAGGTCGGGCTGTGGCTCGAAGCCGCTTAGCTGCAGCTTTTGCAGATATTGCTCAAGCTGTTGTTTTTTCATCGGCTTGCCGTTAAATTGTGCGTAGTTAAGCAAGGGTTTCATCTCCATCATAAACATAATTGCCGGCACAGGGCAGGCGGGCCGCCGCAATGCCATATTCTCCTAATTATATTATACAGCATTGTAGCATTTATTGCAGAAGAAATAAACTGCTCGCATCATTTTTCGCGATAAGTGCAACGAAACCTTGCGCCAATCTTGGTGCTGAGCGTGCTTTCCTACTTTGGCCTTTATCATTGGCTGCTGTAAAAAGGCTCAGCTTTTGTTAAGATGTTACAGTTTTCATCACAAATTGCAACAAAAGTATGAAATGTGCAAAGTATAGCAGGAGTTTTCGCCTCTATAGCGAAATATAAAAGCAAAGAGATAAAGCCCAATCTCTTAAGATAAAAAAGGTAGCACTGAAGTAATTTGGTGACATACCGAAGGAGGCATTTATTATGAGCGTAAACGTAAAAGGCAGAAACATTGATGTAACTCCGGCTCTGAGAGAGTATGTGGAGAAAAAAATTACGAAGGTAACCAAACAGTTCAAAACTGTTGGTGACATTTCTGCAGTACTGAAGGTTGAGAAAGGCAATCACATTGTCGAGATTACTGTTCCGGCGAGCGGCATTCTTCTGAGAGCACAGGAAACCACGAAGGATATGTACTCCTCCATCGACCTGGTTGTAGAGAAGATTGAGCGTCAGATTCATAAATATAAAACCCGTCTTATGAAGAGAAAATACAGCAACTTTGCAGAGCCTGTTGCACCTGCACCTGCTGCTGAAGCAGAAGAAGGCGAGTTCCAGATTGTTAAGAACAAACGCTTTGTTATGCACCCGATGACTCCGGAGGAAGCAATCCTGCAAATGAATCTTCTGAATCACGATTTCTTCGTATTCTTCGATCCTGATCTGGGCGCAACGAACGTTGTATATCGTCGTAAAGACGGCAAATATGGTCTGCTCAGTCCTGAATTAAAATAAAAATCATTTTTTAACTTAGAATTCACAAAAAGCACGGGAAAATTTCTCGTGCTTTTTTGCTTTTCAGAGCGGTTTCTGATATAATTTACAATTAGGTGTATAGTCTTTTAACCGCACCATATATTTAAGGAGTGATCGTGTTGCTCGAAGGCATTTTAAAGAAAATTTTTGGTGACCCCAACGAAAAAGAAATCAAAAACATTCGTGTAATCGTAGAGAAGATCAATAGCCTGGAGAAGGATATGCAAAGCTTGAGCTCTGCTAATTTAGCGGCCAAGACTTCTGAATTTAAGGTTCGTCTGCAAAAGGGCGAAACTTTGGATGATATTCTGCCGGAGGCCTTTGCTGTTGTCCGCGAGGCATCTAAGCGTGTTACCGGTATGCGTCATTTTGACGTACAGATGATAGGCGGCGTTGTGCTGCACCGCGGTAAAATTGCCGAGATGCGTACCGGCGAGGGCAAAACACTTGTAGCGACTGCGCCTGTATACCTCAACGCTCTTACGGGCAAGGGCGTGCATGTTGTTACTGTCAATGACTATCTTGCCCGTCGTGACAGCGAGGACATGGGCCGTATCTATAAAGCGCTGGGCCTGTCTGTTGGCCTGATTGTGCATGATATGGACTTCCCTGACCGCAAGGCTGCTTATGCTGCTGATATTACCTACGGCACAAACAACGAGTTCGGCTTCGACTACCTGCGTGATAACATGGTGGTTGATGAAAACCAGATGGTTCAGCGCGAGCTGAACTACTGTATCGTCGATGAGGTCGACAGTATCCTGATTGACGAAGCGCGTACCCCGTTGATTATCTCCGGCCCTGGTGAAAAATCCACCGAGCTGTATCAGGTTCTTGCTCATGTTGTTGCCAACATGGAGGAAGGCGAGGACTACACTGTTGATGAAAAGCAAAAGCAGGTAGCACCGACGGAAAAGGGTATTGCTAAGGCAGAGAAGATGCTGGGCATCGGCAACCTGTATGATAATGAGCATGGCGTGGACTATTCCCACCAGATTATGTGCGCTCTGAAGGCGAAGGCTTTGATGCATCGTGACCGCGATTATGTTGTTAAGGATGGTCAGGTTATCATCGTCGATGAGTTCACCGGCCGTCTGATGTTTGGCCGCCGCTTCTCCGAAGGTCTGCATCAGGCTATAGAGGCTAAGGAGGGCGTAAAGGTTGAACGCGAAAGCCAGACACTGGCTACCATCACCTTCCAGAACTACTTCCGTATGTACAATAAGCTGGCTGGCATGACCGGTACGGCTAAGACTGAGGAGCAGGAGTTCCAGAAGATTTATAACCTGCCTGTTGTCGTTGTACCGACCAATAAGCCGATGATCCGTGTGGATTATCCTGACGTTATTTATAAGACGCGTATTGCTAAATATAAGGCTGCTGTCAATGAGATTGAGGAATGCCATAAGTCTGGCCGTCCTGTGCTTGTCGGCACAACCTCTATCGCACAGTCTGAGGAGCTCAGCGCGATGCTGAAGCGCCGCAGCATTCCGCATAACGTGCTGAACGCAAAATATCATGAAAAAGAAGCAGAGATTATTTCTCTTGCAGGTCAATATGGCGCTGTAACGATTGCGACGAACATGGCCGGCCGTGGTACTGATATTACACTGGGCGAAGGCGTGCCTGAGCTTGGCGGTCTGCATATCATCGGTACGGAGCGTCATGAAAGCCGTCGTATTGATAACCAGCTGCGCGGCCGCTGCGCTCGTCAGGGCGATCCTGGTTCTTCGAAATTCTTCCTGAGCCTGGAGGACGATCTGATGCGTCTGTTCGGCAGCGATAATATTGCCGGCATTATGGACAAGCTGGGTATGGAGGACGATGAGCCGATTGAGCACAGCCTCGTAACCAAGTCTATCGAGAACGCGCAGAAGAAGGTTGAAGCACGCAACTTCAGCATTCGTAAGCACGTCCTGGAGTATGACGATGTTATGAACCAGCAGCGTGAGGTTATTTACGCTCAGCGTAAAAAGATTCTGCATCAGGAGGATCTCAGCGGCAATATCAAAGAGATGGTCGAGAAGGTTGTTGACCGCACCATGGCTATGTATGCTCCGCTTGAGGTTTATTCCGAGGATTGGGATCTGCCGGCTTTGATTGCTTATGCTGAGGACTTCTATGCGCCGCGCGGAGTGCTGACTGTGGAATATCTGCAGAACCTGAGCCGTGAGGAGCTGGATGAATATCTGCATAAGGTTGCTGAGGACAACTACAAGGCACGTGAAAACGACATCGGACCTGAGCTGATGCGTGAGCTGGAAAACCTTGTTATGCTGAAGGTTGTCGACAATCACTGGATGGAGCATCTGGATGCAATGGATATGCTGCGTGAGGGCGTTGGCCTGCGTGCATATGGTCAGAAGGATCCGCTTGTTGAGTATAAGTTTGAAGCTTATGATATGTTCGAGGCTATGATTGACGCTATTCAGGACGACGTAGTACGCTACATCTACCACGTCAATGTTATTACCCAGCCTCATATGGAGGATCCGCTGGAGGCTGCCTCTACGAATAATCCGACCCCGGAGGGTGACGAAGGCCGCTTGAACGCTGAGCCGAAAACCCCCAGTCATCGCTAACGCGATGCCAGCCCCCTAAAAGGGGGCACAAGAACTATGTGCTTCTGATATAGAATAGCTAAGAAAAAATGAAGTAAGCTTACTATTTTATGTTAGGGGGACTAAGAGAGTGTGGCATAAGCCATTATTAACTAATATTTGCTAAAACGAAAGGTTGTGAGGAATTTTGTTGATTGAAGAGTACAAACCGGAAATCGCTAATCTGCAAGCAAAATTAGAGGAAATGAGGGGATCTCTTTGACATCGCTGTCAAAGAAGATCGCATTGCAGAATTAGAGCATAAAATGGGTGATCCGACTTTTTGGGATGATCCGGAAAAAGCACAAAAAACAGCGCAGGATGTTAATGCGCTGAAGGAAGAGGTCGACGGCTTCCATAAGCTTAGCGAAGGCGTTGGCGACCTTGAGGCTATGCAGGAGCTGGCCGCTGAGGAAAATGACGAAAGCCTGATTCCTGAGATGGACGAGTTGCTGGAAAAATGTCGTAACGAGCTGGAGCACTTGGAGCTGGGCATGCTGCTGAGCGGCGAATATGATGCGAACAACGCTATTTTGACGCTGCATGCAGGTGCCGGCGGTACGGAGGCGCAGGACTGGACGAGCATGCTGCTGCGTATGTTTACGCGCTTTGCTGAGCAGAACGGCTTTGCATTGGAAATGCTCGACTACCAGCCCGGTGATGAAGCAGGCGTTAAGAGCGCAACGATTCAGGTCAACGGCCACAATGCTTATGGCTTCCTGCGCAGTGAAAAGGGCGTTCATCGTCTGGTGCGTATTTCGCCGTTCGATGCGAATGCACGCCGTCATACCTCCTTTGCTGCTGTCGATGTTATGCCTGAGCTTGATGATACTGTTGATGTTAATATCAATATGGACGAGGTGCGTGTCGACGTTTACCGTTCCAGCGGCGCTGGCGGTCAGCACGTCAACAAAACGTCCTCTGCTGTACGTATGACGCATGAACCGACGGGTATCGTTGTTCAATGTCAGAATGAGCGTTCCCAAATTCAGAATCGTGAGCGCTGCCTGCAGATGCTGCGTGCAAAATTATATGAATATGAAAAGGCTAAGCAGGATGCTCTTGTCAGCGATATTGCCGGTGATTACCAGAATATCGAATGGGGCAGCCAGATCCGTTCCTACGTCTTCCAGCCCTACACCATGGTCAAGGATCATCGTACAGGCTGCGAGACCGGTAATATCCAGGCTGTTATGGACGGCGAGCTGATGCCTTTTGTTGAGGCTTATCTGCGTAGTCAGCAGAGAAAGGTCTAAAAGCGAGGTTTTGAGCAGGTGAAAGTTATGAAAAGCCGATACAATCCCGTGCTGCTGGCAGTAATCGTGGCAGGACTTGTTTGTGCCCTGTGGCTCAATTTTGTTCGCCATGATGTTGAAAAGCAAAATAATACTGTAGAAATGGCAATGGAGTACGAGGGCTTACGTAAGCTGGCTGCTTTGCAGGGCTTGCCTGAAGAGGATGTGCTGCGTCAGTTTAAGGAGGCAGGCATCAACTCGCTGATGATTTTTGATACGACGCTGGAGCGCCTGAAGAAAAATGGCGAGCTGCAGACGGCGACGGGCGGCGAGCTGCGTCAGGCCGCTATGCTCGGTGCGGACAAGGGCGTGTTTGCGCATATCCCTGCTGAAGCACTGGAGGAGAACGCTGCTTATGTGGCAGCTGCAGCCGACGCCTCTATTTTGGAGGACGTGGAGCAGGATTTGTGCCTGCGCTATGGTGCTGACCGCGTGCAGGTGGTGTGCGACAATCCGCGCATTATCAAGGTAAAGGGCAGCACGACTCCGCTTCCTGATGGCCGTTATGACGAGCCGCAGGGACTTTTGCAGGCTCCCTTGGGCCTGCCGGTGCAGGATTTGCGCAAGGTCAATGCTCTTGGCTTCAAGATTATCGTGCGTCCGCAGAACTATATTGAGGTTACGGACGAGCAGATTGATGCGATTTTCGACCGCATCAAGGAAGCCGGCGTGCCTGTAGCAGCCTTGATGCCGTGCGGTACCGAGGTTGTCGGCTATCCGAATAAAATGCAGCATTTAGGCGAGCGGATGAAGGAAAACAACATGACGCTCGTAATGCTGGAGCATTATACACAATTACAGTTTGCCAAGATTGATGGCCTGCTGCCGTTGGCAGAGTTCAACGACTACAAGGCTGCACGCTCCTATGTTATCGACCCGACTGAGCAAAAGAAAATCAGTGTGGGCGAGGCTCTGCGCCGTTGGGCGCTGACGGACGAGGAGCGCAATATCCGCGTAAACTATATCCGTCCCTTCCTCATGCCTGAGGGCGGACAGGATATTATGAAGACGAACCTGAAATATGTCCGCGATATTAAGGCCAGCGTTGAAGCGCGTGGCTACACGATTGGCGAGGCAGGCGTCTTTGCGGCGAAGGGCGAGGACTTTGCGCCTTATTTCCCCTCGAAGCTGAGCTTTATTCCTGTGCTTTTGGCTATCGTTGCCGGTGTGGTGCTGTATCTGTCGCTGCTGTTTAATCTCAGCGGCAGCAAGCAGCTGGCACTGTGGGCAGTATTGAGTGCAGGCGGTCTGGCGCTGCTGTTTATTGGCCGCGGCCTGCTTACGCGTCAGCTGCTGGCTTTGGCGGCGGCGAGCGTGTTCCCGGTGCTTTCCATGAGCGTAATCTTCAATATCTGGGATAAAAATACGACGGACAAGCACAGCCTGCTGTCTATCTGCTGGAAGGGTATCTGGCAGCTGGCGCTGGCGATTGCTTTGTCGCTCGTGGGTGCGGCCTTCCTGTCGGCAATCCTGACGGACAGCCGTTTCCTGCTGGAGATTGATATTTACCGCGGCGTTAAGCTGACCTTTATTCTGCCTGTTATCTTCACGGCGATTTTGTTTATCAAGCGCTATGATCTGCTGCAGGTAGTGGGCAAGGGCCTGCAGACCTTGTGGAAGCGTCTGAACGGACTGCTGGATACTGGTCTGACCTTCCGCCATGTGGTTGTGCTGTTAGTGCTGATGTTTATCGCTTATTACTTTGTAGGCCGCAGCGGTCATACAG
>JAIHZV010000342.1 GCA_022718015.1 Phascolarctobacterium sp.
GCACATCGAGATAGGTCGTCGGCTCATCAAGCAGCAAAAGCTTCGGCTGCTTCGCCAGCATAGCACCCAAAACCACGCGCAAGCGCTGTCCCTTGCTGAGCGCCAGCGGAAAATCCTCCGCATATTCCGTCAAGTTCAGCTGCTCCAGCAAGCGCTCCACCTGCTCCTCGGTAATCGTCTTATTCTTCCAGCACAGCTCCTCGCGTACTGTATCTGCCAAAAGCATCAAATCCGGCTCCTGCCGCAGATAGCCAACGCTGCCGAGACATTTTTCAATCGTCGTTCCTGACAGCAGAATGCTGCCATGACGCAGCTTTGCCAGACCGCCAATAAGATTCATCAGCGTGCTCTTGCCGGCGCCATTAAAGCCCATCAGCGCAGTAATCTCGCCAGCCGCCAGACTGAAGCTCAAATTTTTCAGCGTCGGCTGCTTGCTGCCGGGATAAGAAAAGGTTACGTTCTGCACCTGCAAAATTGCCGTCTTTACTGCTTCAGCCTGCTCCTCAGCAGACTGCGCAGCTGTCAGCTTACACTCCTGCTGAATCATCCTGACAATCCTGCTCTGCTCAGTCGTCACCTCCGGCAGCTCGAGCGCTCGGCACAGCTTCACAGACTGCGGCTCACGCAGGCCTAAATCCTCTCTGCCGGTCAACACCTTCCACGCCTGCTCCAGCGTACCGTCATAAATAATTTTGCCTGCCTGCATCACTGCCAGCCGCTGAAAATATTGGTACAGCTCATTTACGCGGTGCTCTACCATCAAAATAGCAATACCTGCTTCTTTATTAAGCTTCACCAAAAGCTGCATAAAGCTCTGTACGCCCTGCGGATTCATCTGGCTCACCGGCTCATCGAGAATCAAAAGGCGCGGACGGGTAATCAAAATAGAAGCCAAGGCCAAGCGCTGACGCTGACCACCGCTGAGCTTATGAATGCTGTAGCCCTCGAAGCCGTCCAGACCTACCATCGCCAAGGTTTCGCTAACCTTGCGCGCGATAATCTCCGGCTCCTCGCCCTGATTTTCCAGCGCAAAGCCAACCTCGTCCGCTACCGTCATCGCAAAAAGCTGGTCATCAGGCGACTGATAAACAGTGCCCACCAGCATACCGATTTTCTCTGGCGGCCAAGTAGTCACATCCTCGCCTGCAAGATAAATCCTGCCCTGCAGCTCAC
>JAIHZV010000060.1 GCA_022718015.1 Phascolarctobacterium sp.
CCCCTCCACTTTGACCGCTACGACAAGCTGGGCACCACCACGCCCCGGGACTACGCCGCCCTGTTTGCGCAGGTGGCAAAGGGCACGCTGGTCAGCAAAGAAGCCAGCGCCGCCTGAAAGCGTTCCTCGACTGAAGGCGCACCTGCCTGCTCTGCCTCCTTCAATACGCCCGGATTATGGCGGAAGAGTGCCGCGCTGTCGCGCTGCAAACGCTCGCCTGCCTTAGCGCAGGGAGCAGGCTGCTCGTTGCGCACAGGCGGCTCACGATGCACAGCCAGCGTCGTTTTCGGTGACGCAGGCACAAAAGCATTCAGCTCCGAATCAGGCAGAAGCTGCACCTGCGTCTTTTGCGCACTCATCGGCCGCGTCAGCGCATCCGTCAGCGCCTTGAACATGGCGCGGTAAATCACGCCGTCATCACTGAACTTAATCTCGCTCTTCTGCGGATGCACATTGACATCGACAGACGCCGTATCCACCGTAATATTGATAACCGCAAAGGGAAAGCCGCTCTTGGGAATCTGCGACTGATAGGCATGGTCCATAGCCTTAGAAAGCATCTTGCTACCGATGCTGCGGCCATTGACGAAAAACGTCTGCCAGCCGCGCGTGCCCTTGAGCAGCGTCGGGCGGCCAATGAAGCCGCTTATCTGCACCGCGTTGTCATCCAGCTTCACCGTCAGCAGATTCTCTGCGACATTTTTGCCATATAAAGCACGAATCGTCCGCGCCAAATCGCCGTCGCCCGGCGTACTCAGCACTTCCTTATCGTTATTCGTCAGCTTAAAGCGTACATCAGGACGCGACAGCGCCAGCTTCGTCAGCAGCTCACTGATATAGCGTCCCTCCGTCGCCACAGTTTTTAAAAATTTACGTCGCGCAGGCACATTGAAGAACAGGTTCTCGACGATAACCGTCGTGCCTGCTGCCGCACCTGTCGAGCTGACCTCCGTCTGCTCGCCGCCGTCGATATGCACCGAGGTCGCGAACTCCTCCTCCTGCGGACGCGTAAGCAGGGTAAAGTTAGAAACAGATGCAATACTCGGCAAGGCTTCACCGCGAAAGCCCAGCGTATGCAGGCGCAGTAAATCGTCCGCACTCGTCAGCTTGCTCGTCGCATGGCGCAGCACAGCCATTTTGGCATTAGCCTCGTTCATGCCGCAGCCATTATCCACGACACGAATATATTCTGTGCCTCCGGCAAAGGTCGTAACTTCAATCTTCGTCGCTCCTGCATCAAGAGCGTTCTCCACCAGCTCCTTGACTACCGAAGCAGGCTTTTCCACAACCTCGCCAGCAGCAATCTGGTTTGCTGTATTAGTGTCCAAAAGCTGGACGACATGCTCATCTGCCATTATTTACCCAACTCCTTTCTAGCCTCTGCCTGCAGCTGGTAGAGGGTGTTCATCGCCTCAATCGGCGTCATGCTCATAACGTCCAAGGTGTCCAGACGCTGCGCTATAGCGCTTGCCGTAAACAGCGAGCCCATCATCTCAGGCTGCGCCGTGCTGGCCGCAGGCGCAGCACTCTGTCCGTTCTCGCTGTCATATTCGGTCAAAAGCTCCTCAGCTCTGTCCAGCACTCGCTTCGGCAGGCCTGCCAGCCTTGCCACATGCACGCCGTAGCTGCGGTCTGTACCGCCAGGTACAATGCGGCGCAAAAAGACAATATCCTTGCCGCGCTCCTTGACTGCCACAGAATAATTCTTCACGCCTGCCAGCACCGTCTCCAGCGCCATCAGCTGATGATAATGCGTAGCAAAGAGCGTCTTCGCCTTAATCTTATCATGAATATATTCCATCACCGCATGCGCAATGCTCATGCCGTCAAAGGTGCTCGTGCCGCGCCCCACCTCGTCGAGGATAATCAGGCTGTTTTTCGTGGCGTATTTCAAAATCTGCGCCACCTCGTTCATCTCCACCATGAAGGTGCTCTGGCCTGTGGCCAAATCATCGCTGGCACCCACGCGCGTAAAGATTTTATCGACAGGACAAATATTCGCCTGACGCGCGGGGATAAAGCTGCCCATCTGCGCCATCAGCACCAGCAACGCCACCTGACGCATATATGTCGACTTGCCTGCCATATTCGGGCCGGTAATAATCATCATGCGCTCATCTGCGTTGTTAAGGTTCGTATTATTCGGCACGAAGATTTCCTTCTCCAGCAAGCGTTCCACCACAGGATGGCGGCCATCGGTAATCTTTATCTCACCCCAGTTGTTCAGCTCAGGACGAATATAATTATATTTATAAGCTGCCAGCGCCAGTGAATTGAGCACATCTATGCAGGAAATCGCGCGCGCCGTCTCCTGAATCTCGACAATCTTGCCGCGAATCAGGCTGCGCAGCTCGTCAAACAGATAATATTCCAGCTGCTGGATTTTTTCCTTCGCACCAAGAATTTTATTCTCAAACGCCTTCAGCTCAGGCACGATATAACGCTCTGCGTTCACCAGCGTCTGCTTTCGCACAAAATAATCGGGCACGCTGCTCGACTGTCCCTTGCTGACCTCGATATAGTAGCCAAAAACCTTATTATAGCCAACCTTAAGCGTCTTGATGCCGGTTTCATCCTTCACCTTCTGCTCAAAGTTCTGCATCCACGTCTTGTTATCCGCAGCAATCTCATGCAGCTCGTCCAGCTCACTATTATAGCCGGTGCGAATCATGCCGCCCTCGCGCACGGAAAACGGCGGCTCATCCACAATAGCACGCTGCAAAATCTCGGCCAGCTCCTTATGCAGATGCAGCTCGCCGCACAGCTTACCCAGCAAGCGGCTTTTGCAGTCCGTAAGAATATCCTTCAGTCCCGGCAGCATCATCAGCGAATTACGCAAGGCCACAAGGTCACGTGCATTCGCACTGCCCACCTCGATGCGGCTCACGATACGCTCCAAATCGGCCACGGCCTTCAGCTGCTCGGCTACCGCCTCGCGCAGATTGCTGTCTGCCAAAAGCTCGGCCACCGCCTCCTGACGCTCGGCAATACGGCCAAGGTCGAGTAGCGGGCTTTCAATCCAGCTGCGCAAACGGCGCGCACCCATAGAGGTTTTCGTAAAATCCAACACGTCCAGCAGCGTACCGCGCTTCGAGCCGTCCGCCATGCTGCGTACCAGCTCCAGATTGCGTATCGCCGTGACATCAAGATTCATAAAGCTGTTGCGCTCGATACGCGTCAAACGGTTAATGTGGCTCAAATCCGCCATAACCGTGCCATGCAGATAGCCCAGCAGGCGCTCCACAGTCTTGTGTACCTCCGCCGGAACCTCGGTGCCGGCAAAGTGTTGCGCAAAATAAGCCGTTTCCGGCGTTTTGCTGTCATAGCCGCTCACAGCGCAATCCGGCAGCCTTGCCGCCAGCCACTCGCGCAGCCTGTCAATCGTCTCCTGATAGCCCAGGCTGACCACCATTTCCGCAGGCTGCATTCTGTAAATCTGCTCCGTGATATTCAAAAAGGCTTCCTTGCTGTCGTCAAAGAACCATTCACATTCGCCTGTCGAAACATCAGCCGCAGCAAAGCACAGCTCATGACCTGCAAACTCCTGCAAAAAGACAAGATAACGGTTATGCTTGTCCTCTAAAAGCTGCTCGTTCAGCGCTGTGCCCGGCGTAATAATCTTAATAACCTTACGCTCGACAATGCCCTTCGCCAGCTTCGGGTCTTCGACCTGCTCACAGATGGCAATGCGGAAGCCCTTCTTAATCAGCTTAGCAATATAGCCGTCGACCGAATGATAAGGCACGCCGCACATCGGAATATCGTCGTTGCCGGAGCGCTTCGTCAGCGTAATATTCAAAACCTCAGATGCTGTAATCGCATCATCATAAAACATTTCGTAAAAATCGCCTAAACGGAAGAACAGCAATTCATCAGGATGCTGATTTTTAACATCCAGATATTGCTGCACCATCGGCGTAACATTTGCAGCAGCCATTAATCTACCGCCTTACCTTTCACCAACCAGGTTTGTGCAGTGTCAAGCTTCACATTGACCTTCTGCCCTACCTCATAATGCTTATCTTCAATCGGCCAAAGCACCAGAATACCCGTGCGCGTGCGTCCGTTCCAAACATCAGCCTGCTTGCTCGGTCCTTCTGCCAGAACCTCTACAGTTTGGCCAACCAGCGTCTCATGGAAGCGCAGGCTGTTCTCATTTTGCAGCGCCATCAGGCGGTTCAGGCGCTCCTTCTTCGTTGCCAACGGCACCTGCTCCTCCATCTTCGCTGCCGGCGTACCGCTGCGCTTGGAATAAATAAACGTAAACGCCGAAGCAAAGCCAACCTGACGCACAATATCCATCGTAGCCTCAAAATCCTCCTCCGTTTCACCTGGGAAGCCCACGATAATATCCGTAGTAATCGCTGCGTCCGGCACATACTTGCGAATGAGCTTAATCAGCTCCAGATATTTTTCACGGCTGTAGCCACGGTTCATGCGGCGCAGGATTTCCGTGCTGCCGGACTGGAAAGGCACATGGAAGTTCTCGCAGATATGCTCGCACTCAGCCACAGCCTTGATAACCTCCTCGCTCATATCACGCGGATGGCTCGTCATATAATGAATACGCTCCACGCCGGGAATTTCGTTCACGCGGCGCAGCAGCTTGGCAAAAGCATCCTGCTCGCCAAAATCCTTTCCGTAGGAGTTTACATTCTGTCCCAGCAGCGTAAATTCCTTATAGCCATCCTGCACAGCAGCCTCAATCTCGCGCACGATATTCTCTACACTGCGGCTACGCTCACGGCCACGCACGTAAGGCACGATGCAGTAGGTGCAGAAGTTGTTGCAGCCGTACATAATGGGAATCCACGCAGCAAATGAGCTTTGGCGTACCATATGGCCCTCAAACTCGCTCTGGTGAATCGTCAAGTCAGTATAGGCCGCACCCTTGCGCTCAGCAAGAAACTCCAGCAGCAGACGCTTGAAGTCGTTGACATAAGCCGTTCCTAAAAGCAGGTCAACCTGCGGATGCTTTTTGAGCAGCTTCTCGCCATCCTTTTGCGCCATACAGCCTGCCACACAGATAACAACATCCGGATTCGCACGCTTCACAGCCTTCAGCTCGCCAATCTTGCCGGCGATTTTTTTCTCTGCACTCTCACGCACGCAGCAGGTGTTGACAATAATAATATCCGCTGTATGAAAATCGGGATTAGGCTTATAGCCAAGCTCCTGCAGCTGACCTGCATAATGCTCTGTATCCGATTCATTCATCTGACAGCCGTAATTAATCAGGCAATAGGTTTTTTCTTTTTCTATCATATGTGTAATACCTCCATATTTCACAGCTTAATTTTGCTTTATCATTATATTATACCCAAAAGAAGCCCCTTCCCGCAAGATTTTTAATTTTTTTAGTAGCAGGTATTGAAATCTGCCCTCAATATGATTACAATATAGGCAGGCCTTAAATTCATATAATATATGCTCTGCAGCTTGCGCTTGCATCTCCCATAACTGGAGAAAACAAAAGCTGTAGGGCAGAGAGGTTATTGCCTAACATAAAGGAAGGTACGAAAAAATGAATAAGAAAAAGTGGTTTATCGTAAGCATTTTGCTTGCTGTACTTGCAGGTGCAGCCTTTTATTTCCTCTACTTCATCAAAACTCCGGCCTACGCGCTCAACGAAACGCGTCTAGCCGTAAAAGAGCATGATACGACGAAATTCACACGCTATGTTGATGTCAACTCCGTCATGGACAATGCCTTTGATGATATTATCAAAGCTGAAAGCAAAATCAATAACGATAATATCTTCTCGAACCCGTTCGCTCTCGGTATTCTGCATATGCTGAAGCCGTCCGTCGTCGAGCTCATGAGCAAGGAAGCAGTTGAGCGTGTTGCCCAGACTAAGCAAGACGCTGCCTCAAGCGCACAGCCTGTAGATCCTGTTCCCGATGCTATGAAGCGCAATCTGGAGCGCCATATTCCGCTCGACAAAATGACGGTGAAGGATTTGCAGCTTACCAAGCACGACGGCGACAACGCCACCGCTTCGCTCCTGCTGCATGACGGCACGCTCGACAAAGACTTTGTTGCCGAGCTGGTAATGCAGCACAACGAAAAAGGCGACTGGCAGATTAAGAAGGTCGGCAACCTGTCGACACTCATTGAGCAGTTCGTCGCAGCCAAACGCGCTAAGCAGGCCGCTGAAAACAAGCCTATTATGGAGCGCTTGAACAAAGCGCTACAGGCCACCAGCGAACGTCTGACTATCACTAAGGATTCTAATGACGAAAAGCATACCGCAACCCTGACGGCCACCATCATGGCCAAGAACACCAGTAATGTTGCCATCAAGCGTATGTATTATGACGTCATGGTCTTCAACAACAAGGATAAGCAGATTTATTCCTATCCTGAGCATTATCAAGGTTATATCGCTCCTGGTCAGGCTGTAGAGCTGACTACGAAAAAAACGCTGAACGAAATGCTCCCTGACGACAAGGCACTCATGAATTTTGATGTTGCTAATGAAAAAATCAAAATTCAGGTTACCTACATTGCCTTCGATAATGGCAACGTGCTCTCGCCAAAAGATTATGTAGAGTAAAAAGCAAAGCACGTAATTAAGCCTGCTTGTGTACTGTTAATGGTACGCAAGCAGGCTTTTGTGTTGTCTAGATATTCAATTCTTAAACGTTTGCAGGCTTGTGCGTCGCAATTCAAATGTGGCGGCTGGGCAGCCAGGCTTGGCACTGTTCATAAATCTTTACAGGCTTGTGCGTCGCAAAGCTCCTTCAAGCCTGGCTATCTATCCCTTCGAAAATGCTCCCTATTCGGTCGCATTTATCGAAGAAAGCTCCAC
>JAIHZV010000343.1 GCA_022718015.1 Phascolarctobacterium sp.
GACTATATTTGCGGTCGTTAAGGAAACAAACGATATGGCAATGGAACAAAAAGAACTCAGCGTAAACATAGACTACCTTATAGAAAACGGTCTGGTAAACTATACCGATGGTGATATGGTGCTTATCAGCAATACCAACCGTTCGCCGGTGGAGAGCACCGTCAGACTGGAGATGGTGACGATAGCCTACGTGGAAAGCGGCATGATGCAGTGCGACCTGAACGGCAAGACGATAAAGGCAGGGAAGGGCGACATAGTGGTATGTTCGCCAAATTCATTCGTGGACAACAGCATGAGCAGTGCGGATTTCAGCAGTAAGATAGTAGGACTTTCCTACAAGGCCATGCAGCGCAGTCTGCGGGCATCCGCTTTTTTCAGCACGGCGAGAAGCGGGGGAAAGATGGCATACAGAAAAGCCTGTAATGAAAGATACCACGCCACTCCGTTCAGGCAGAACCAGAAACGGCTGGAGGGAATCCATGTTTGCAGCAGAAAAATGCTTACCACAAGCTGCGCCGCACAGGAAAGCACCCCGCGGGCAGAGGGCTGCGCCAGAAGCCCTTTCAGCACAAATAACAACGCGGCAGCCATCATAATAAGGTGCAGTGGATACAGCTTTCGTATTTTTTGCAGGGAAAAGGCTACGGCAGACCGCAGCCCCGGTGCTGTGCGGGGACGATCGTAATAGCTGCAGGTCATCAGAAAACCGGACAACGCCACGAATACCGTGACTGCCCACGGCCCCAGCCACGGTGCCCCGCAATGGGAGAGCACTATGCTCAGAAATGCGGTTGCCCGCAGCCCCTGTAAAGATGAGATTAGTTTTTTGTCTGTCAAAGTATCCTCCGTTCTGCCGCAAAGCGCGGCAGCTGTGTTTTTGCAATGCATTATAAGTATAAAAAAGGTGGCGCGTCCTGTCAAGAACACGCCGCTTTTTTGCGTGGCAGGGTGCGATTTTTGAGCGTCATAAATTCTTAACAAAGAAAAATTGCAAAACCCCTTGATTTTTCAGGGCAAGATGAGTACAATACACTTAGCACTCAGAGAAAAGGAGTGCTAAACCACTGCGGAGCATACACGAAGCCCCCGCAGGACGCAACAAAGTTTCAAATAAATTCAATATAATTGGAGGGCAAGAATTATGAAGATCATTCCTCTTGCA
>JAIHZV010000061.1 GCA_022718015.1 Phascolarctobacterium sp.
TGCGGTATCTTGTAGGAAATATCCTCATGGCTTTCTTTAAAGCTTGTTTCAAAAATCTCTTTCTTGTTGACAAGATTCTTTGCCTTAATACTGATATTGCCTTCACTTTCTATATCAGAGGAACGGTTAAGCACAGTATCTTCCGCAGTCAAAGACAAATCACCTACAGCATTAATCAGCGAACCCTGCTTGACACCAGCTTTATTTTGGTTAGTAATATTGTTGGCAGAAATTGTGCCACTGCCACCGATAGCAACCAAGCCATCTTCGTTGAGGAAATCGCCAATGCTGTTGATTGTCAGATTCTTAGTGACAAAGATATTACCAAGGTCTTTATTTGTGAAATCGTTTGAAGTGTTTATAACAGCATTTTTACCGACACCAAAATATGCACTGTCCTGATTAGTAAGACTGCCTAAATCTGCTTCCAGATTTCCTTGTACGTCAACACTTGCTTTACTGCTGCGCATTGTGTCAGCAGTTATTTTCGCATCCCCGCCGGTATGTAAATTAGCCAGGTTGCTGTTCAGCAGCATGCCTGCTTTTATTTCCCCATCGCCGGAAACATAAATATTGGCATAATTATTATTCAACGTATTGCTTGCTTCTAACTGCAGGCTGCCCTTGCTGACAAAAGCGCCTTTATTAGTATTGCTGAAATCCGTCGTCGTAATTTTTGTCAGTGCGCTGCTGCCATCCGCACTGATTGTTGCACCGTCATTAGCAAATTTATTAGCAACAGCAAGCGTACCATTTCGCCCATAGTTAACCAGGGCAGTATCCTGATTTATAAAATCAGCTGCCCTCACGTCTAAATCATTGCCTGCTAAGATGATAGATTTATTATTACTAATAGACGCAGCAATATTGATATCCGCATCATTTCCGGCAGAAAGCAAGCTGTTATTGGTATTAGATAATTTTGCAGCAGAAACTTTTAGAGCCTCGCCAGCTTTCAATGTAGCTTTATCCTGCTCCACATCACCACTTACTGTAGCTGTTAAATTTTTCTTTGCCTCAATATAACCCAAATTGCTGTTTTTAAGTAAACCAGCATTTATCTGCATATTTTCTGTTGCAGCAATCTTACTGGTGTTCTGCAGCAATCCATCTGCACTGATATGCAATTCATTTGCATACAATTCACTCTTGTCTGCCTGTAGATTGTTTGTAAAAGCATCCAGCTGTTTAGGATTGCGCGCATTCAAGCCGTCACCGGCTATAATCATATCACCCTTATTGTTTCCAAACTTTAAATTACCGTCTGCCCAGTTTGTCACTGCGCCTGTAGAAAGAAGCACATTATCTGTGTTGATAAAACCAAGTCCGTTAACACTTATACCATTAGCATTGGCAATGACAACGCTTGCTTTGTTGCCTGCCACCTCCAGATATCCGTTAAGAGTGCTTGCATTGCTGCTAGTAACCTCGTTTAAGATTACACGTGCACCTTTACCTGCAAGGAACATATTGCGGTCAATGTAACCACCAAGCTCAGTTTTAGTGTACTTTGTAGCATTGTTTAAAATCAGGCCTGTGGATTTAATGTTGAAGTCACTGTACAAATTACGGGAAACACCGTTGCCGTTCACTTCCGCAATCTGCACCAAATCAACACCATTGGCAGCCTTGTCAATAATTGGTTTATATTTACCATTGGCGTTAGCATCTGCCACTAAATCTAAATCATTGTCTCTTATCTTGTCCTTTTTCACCGTAGCCGCAACACCAGAAGCTTGCGCTATATCAGGCAAGGCAGGCGCTTTAAAATCTTCTGCCTCACGCGGGGCTTCAGGGTTCGGCGTCGCAGGTATTACCGGTTTATCAGGATTAATCTCTGTAATGCTTACACCTATAGTATTATTAATGTTACCATCTGCGCCAATAGTATAAATATTATTCTTGTTTAAAGTAACCTTATCTGCTTGAACATTTACGCTACTTTTTGCACCTATAGAGCCACTGCCACTAAGAATACAACTAGCAGAAACACGTGCTTCGCCACTGCTATGCATATATCCGTCATTGTTTATAGCTTTAGCACTGGCTACATGCAATATACTTGATGCATTGATGTTGCCACTGTTTGCAATTTCATCAGCAGTAATCCTTAACGTTGCAGCGTCCTGCAAAAATTTCGGATTTTCCTCTTCCTCTTCTGCAGTGTAAGCTGCACCTGCTTCCAAGGTACCACTGTTGGTCAGCTTGCCGCCAACAGTCAGCGTAATATCCTTTTGTGCTGTTATAACGCTGCTGTTTTCAATGTCTTCTGTACTGCTGACCATCACGTTGCCATCGGAGGTAAGAGATGTGTAATCCTTATTCGATAATCCGTCCGCAGTATTATTGCTACCAGCGTTTTTAGTAAAGACAATCCTGCCGTCATTGGTAATGCTTAAATTCTCCTGCGCTTTCAGGTTGCCGCCAATATTCATGCCCAGTCCTTTTTCCGTACCTACAAGCATAATCCTACCGGCATACATACCACCCAATGTAGCCACATCAAGTGCCACTTGTGGCTTTTCCGCAGTCGCAGTTGTTTTATGGACTTCTAACGAGCCATCTGTATTGTATTTTACCTCATTGCTGCCTGCGACAACATTTATCGCCTCATTTGCCCAAAGCTCATCATTAATTTTTATCGCACGGGCCATAATATCTAATTTATCAGGTCTGTAATCCGTGCGTTGGTCTTCTGGTAAGCCAGCATTTTGGATATCTATCGTACCTTTTGCAACAGAAAAGCCATTTAATTGACCGTCAGCACCCCAATCAGGCACACCTGTAGTAAGCGTAGCTCTGCCTACATTGATAAAGCCAAAGCCCTTGCCGACAATGCCGTTGGGATTGGCAATTACTAAATCAGCTTTTGTACCGGCAATCTCCAGCATACCGTTCAGATTCGTTTTACCTGTACCTGTTACTTCAGTAAGAATCAGCTTTGCTGCATTTCCCTGCAAATTAACGTTAGCGTTCAATACTCCTGCTAAGTGAGAATTGTACTGCGCACTTCCTGTATGGTTGTTGAAGACAATACCATTGCCAGCCACATTGAAATCAGTAAATTTATTATGTGATAGGCCATTACTGTCCGGTTTCACTATATTGATTATATTACCGTTTACATTCGCTCCACCTGCTTCTGCAGTAACCGCTGCATAACAAGGCATAACTGCCTGCATCTGCAATGATAAAGCAATAGCCAAAGCCAAAAATTTCTTTCTGTTCTTACCCAAATTCCCCATAATAGCCCTCCATCCTAAGGCTTATACCGATATCTTTAAATCTGTGCTGTAAGCATCAGGCCATACGTTCTGCTGGCAGTCTTAAAGCCTTCCGGCTTCTTGACCGGATAACCAACAAATGCATCATAGCTGAACGCCCCTATTCTTCCGCGCATACCGATTGCACTGCCTACTAATTCCGTCCCTAATAAATATTCGGCAGATGGTCCTGATACCTTGCCATAATCCAATGCCAAATATAGCTGATGCGGTAAATCATCTATCGGAAAACGCAGCTCATTGCGTACTACAAGGCCATCTTCTGCTGAAAGCGTCTGCTCTCCATCAAAGCCACGTACACTGTACCAGCCTCCTATAGAAAAGAATTCACTGCCATATATTCTCTGGTCTGCCTTTTGCCCACGCATGGAAACATTATACTGCGCATCATACCCGTTTCCAAAAGGCACCGGAGCAGTATAATTAGCGCTGAACAGATACATATTGTACTGCGTTGTTGCTTCATCCGTCATACCGTCAGTAGGTCCTGCATCTGCATACCACGGCAAGCCCTTCTGCCATTTCAGCGAGGCATCTAATACGCTTGCGCCAAGATATTGCCTGTGATTTACACCGACCTGCATTGCTGTTGTCTTTTGGCGTTGCACCTCTATTTCCGTGCCGTCTATATAGCTGTGACGAGTTTTATGTACAAGACCAAGCTCAAAATCAGTCTTGCTCTTTTGGTCACGCTGCAGCAAATGATTCCAGCTGATGCTGTCACTTGTAAATTTACCGCTGGAAACAAAAGGGTTTACTGCATATTCGACAGTCTGGTGGTAATCATTCTTGCTGTGGCTGAAAGTAAACCGCTCCTTACCGAACGGGACACTGTAGTACAAGCTGTTCGCCCTTGTTCCCTTGCGTTCACCTGATTGCGTAGCATCTTCATTCCAGCTTGCGTAAAATACATCGTTCGCTGAAAAAGGCTGCAGCAGCTGCAATGTTGCGCTCATCTGTGCCCTGCCTGTTGTCTTAGTGCCACTGTTATCTACTGAAGTCATTAAAGTCCAGGGCTTGCTGCGTTGTATATCTATAACAAGATTACTTTCACCTTCTTTACTGCCCGGCTCAATCTTGATATCTGCACTCTGCGAAGGCACATTGTTGAAATTATCTATGGTCTGTTCTATATCACGTATATTAAGTATCGAACCTCGCTTCATGCAAACTGCATTATGCCAAGTTCCCCAGGTATTTTCATTTCTGAATTTAATATTCCCCACAATACCAGGAACTAATGAAAAGACAAATTTACCTTTTGATAAATCCTGTTCCCCAACATAAGCTCGCGTTGTTACATATCCGCGGTTAATGATTTCCTGGTTGATTCGTTTCAGCAATTCATTGATGCCGTTCACGCCGATTCTCTGACCATTAAACTGTGCCAGATATTCATCTATCCAAGTAAATTTATAGCCATATTTCGGTGCATAAAGCACGAAACGTTTAATTCTAAAACTATTCTCTTCCGCTGGTAAAACAAAAGCCTCCAAACGGCTGCTTTGCTGCTGCGATTTAGACATAGACTGACTAACGCGATGCTGCAAATCCTGTTCAGCGCGTTTGGAAGCTTGCTCCTGCTCTTTCTGAGCAATTATCTGTTGTTGTGTATCTAATTGAGCTGCACCAGCATATATAGGCAATAGAAAACCTGCTGCCAAAGCTAATGACGAAACCACCAATCCTTTTACCACAAAATCACCTGCTTAAAATATTTTATAATTCAAGTAACTTTAATTAAACTATTCCTAAGATGATTCTATCATAAAAACTCTGATTTGTGAATAATTTATTTTCATGAGTACTCTAAAAGTGGGAAATGATATAGATTCTTGATTATCTTTAGGTATGCAGCTTCATTATACAATCTACTATCTTATTTAACTCTAAAATAGCAAGTGCTTTTCCCCTTGCCCTCTTTTTGCAATTCACCAGAAAGCACCAGCTTACGCAGAGCAGCTTCAATAGAGCTGTCGCTAAGCGTAGAACAAAGCTCACGAATATCCTGCTTATTAAAGCGTCCAATTTTATTTTCACTTGCTCTACGTACCATTTCCAGCGCAGAAAGCTTAGGCTCAATGATATTCATACGTTCTTCAAAGTCTTTATAAGCAGCAAGAATCGTCCCCAGAATATATTTTATAAATGGTATAGCATCTTCCTTCCCTTCATGCCAGCCTACTTGCGAATCAGCCAATGCTTCATAATACAAGTCCTTATTCTTGGCAATTTTAGCTTCCAAAGAGACATATTTTCCAACATAAAATCCATTTCCATACAAAAGCAAGGTGGTAAGCAAACGGCTCATTCTTCCATTGCCATCATTAAATGGATGAATACACAAAAAATCATGAATAAAAATAGGTATAGCAATAAGTGGCTCTAACTCCAAATTACCTATTACTCTATTATATTCTTCACAGATACGCTCAAGAGCTTCCGGTGTTTCGTAAGGAGCAAGCGGTGTAAATAAAATATGCGTGCTGCCATCCGGATAAGTAGCACTGATGTAATTTTGCACGCTCTTAGTTCTCCCTGCAAATTGGTTATTCAAATGGCTATACAAAATTTTATGAAGCTGTAAAATATAGTTTTTGGAGATGGGGATAACATCGAAATTCTCATGTATTATATTTAATACATCACGATAGCCTGCAATTTCCTGCTCATCACGATTTCTCGGTGTTGTTTTCTCGTTTACAAGCTCACGTATTCTAGTGCTAGTCGTAACAATGCCCTCAATCGCATTAGAAGCTTCCGTACTTTGAATTTTTGCTATTTCTACCAGCTTATTAAGCTCTTCTGGCCGTTGCTTTACAAAAAGCTCCTGTTTACCTGCCTCTTTATAAATTGCAGCTATCAAGCTCAAAATTTCTGAATCCCATTTTTGTTCTCTAATTATTGAGTAGTTAAAGCTTCTCATTCCCTTACCCCTCCTTCTATTCCCTTAAATTATACCATAAAATAAGGGAATCACCAATAGAATAAGGGAAAACCTGCCCCTTTCGTCCAACTCCTTCACCTTTCGTCCAAAACTACCCTCCATTTGGACGAAAACAGCAAATATAAGAAAAACCGCTCCCCTGAAGCTCACGGTTCAGAGAAGCGGTTCATTTTTTTAGCACAAATTATTTTACGCAGGAGCAGGCCACAAAATGCCGCGGCTCAACCTCTCGCAGTACAGGATTGCCGTTATCGCATACGCCGGCAACAGGGCAGTCGCAGCGCTTCATAAAGCGGCAGGCATCCGGCAGGTTAATCGGCGCGGTAATCTCGCCCTTGATAACCTGGCGCTTCGGCTTATCCTTGCCCACGATAGGCAGAGGAATTGCCGAAAGCAGTGCCTTCGTATAAGGATGCAGCGGATTTTTAAAGAGCAGGTTGGCAGGTGCTTTTTCTACCATCGTGCCCATGTACATAACAGCGATTTCATCAGAGAAATATTTTACAACGGACAAATCGTGCGTAATAAAGATATAGGTCAGTCCTAAATCCTTTTGCAGCTGCT
>JAIHZV010000344.1 GCA_022718015.1 Phascolarctobacterium sp.
ATGCGGGCAGAACGCTGCATTTTGAGCAGAAGCCGCAGCGTATTGTGTCGCTGACGTATGGCACTGACGAAATTTTGACTGACCTTGTGGATATAAAGCGGATTGCTGCCTACAGCCGTTGGGCAGGCGACAGCGGCATCAGCTTTATAACGAAGGACCAGGCCTATAAGGTGGGGCGCAAGCTTAACGAAAATACAGAAGAGATTCTCGCTATGCAGCCTGACCTTGTTGTCGTATCAAGTGCGACAAGCAAGGCTTTTGTTGACCAGCTGGATAGTCTGGGCGTGAAGGTTTATGTTGCGCGCAGTCCGCATAACTACAAGGAAATGTGCGCTAAGATTATCGGCATAGCGCATGCTGTCGGTGAGCCTGAGCGCGGCAGAGAGATGGTGCAGAAGATGGATATACAGCTACAGGAGCTGGAAACTCGGCTGCATAGGATACCGCCTTCCAAAAGGCGTGTGGCTGTAGCCTTTAATTTTACCTCTGCCATGGGACGCAAGGGTGATTTGCTCGACAGCATGCTGAATATGGCGCATGTGGTTAATGGCGCAGCTGTTATTACAGAAAACAGTAAGGCAGCAAGGCATTCCTCTACACCAATTATTAGTCAGGAGCAGATTGTGCTCATCAATCCGGATATATTTTTGCTGCCGACATGGAACTATAATAAACAGAAGGATGTTCGCGGCTACGCTTATGCGTTGATGAATGACCCTGCCTATAAAAATGTCAAGGCCGTGCAAAACGGACAGCTGAAATTCGTCTCTGACAAATATCGTTATGTAGCAAGCCAGCACATAGTCGATGCTGTGGAAAATATTGCCAGAGCGGTTTATCCGGAATATTTTTGAGAAGTGAATTGTTTTTTGGGTGATGAACTTGAAAATAGCTTTTTTACATTTGAAGTGATTGATTTTGCCAACTGCAAAGAGAAAAATTGTTAGTTTGCCAACTAAATGCTTGACGAGTTGCCAAAAAGTTGCTAAACTTAACTTAAGAATAGCAATTAAACTTGTCAAGGAGGCAGATTGGTATGCAAACTGAAGATTTACACAAGCTTGTTGACAAAATTCAGCGTTTGCAATGCGAAATGCAGACGGTTGAGCTGAAGTCTGCCAACAAGGGTTGTCCGACGCGTTTATATGATACGC
>JAIHZV010000345.1 GCA_022718015.1 Phascolarctobacterium sp.
ACAACAATCTTTTATGGGAGGGCGGTCTGACGTCGCCGACGCTGCTGCCGATTTGCGCACGCTTGGGCGTGCCGCCTTGTATAACTGTGGAGGAGGTGAAGCGCTATGTCCGCAAGACAGCTGTGGGAAGGAACTGATGCAGCGAGCTGGGCGCAGCGTCTGAACGGCCGCACGAAGCTGCTGGTCCTCTTTTTGTTTGCAATTTTGATGATTACGGTGGATAATCCACGTACACTGTTTGTGCTGTTCAGCTTTACGCTGCTGCTGCATATCGTGGCGCGGACCTCGATTTATAAATGGAAGGTGCTGGCGGTGCTGCTGCTGCTCGGCCTGTGGGGCTCGATGTTCAGCCAAGCGCTGTTTTATGCGCAGACGCCACGTTCACCTTTATTTGTTATTATCTCGCCTGAGGCCGGTATTCTAGGCCAGCTGACGGGCGGTCTTTATGTATATCGCGAGGGCATACTTTATGGTGCGGTGCAGGGCTTGCGCAGTGCGAGTATGCTGACCTTAGGCCTTTTGGTGTGTTGGACGAGCGACCCGCGCCAGCTGCTGCAGGCTATGCTGGCCTGGCGCCTTTCGCCGCAGCTGGCGTTCATGCTGGTGACGGCTATTCGCTTTTTGCCGGTGCTGGCAGCGGAAACGGGCGAGATTATTACGGCACTGCAGCTAAGGAGCGACAGCCAGCGCGGACGCACTGCTGTGCTGCGCCATCTGCCGTATATAGCGAAGCCCTTGCTGGCGCGCTGCCTGCGGCGCGCGCAGACGTTGGCGCTCTCCGTTGTCAGCCGCGGCTTCTTCCTTGCGGGAGCACGCAAGCATAAGGAAGTCTGGGCGCTGTCAGAGCGCAGTGCCTGTGCAGCGCTGGCGGTGCTGGTCGTGGCGGTTGTCAGCAGCAAGCTTATCTATCTGCTTTCGGAGCAGGGCTTCTATTTTGGCGTCTTCCGCCAGATTTATGATTGGACGGTGTTATATTTATGAGCAAGTGGAAGGGTTATCTTGGCATTGTGCTGCTGTTGCTTTCGTGGTTGGCCTTGTACTGGATTACAGGCAGCAGGACACCGTGGAATCACTTTGGCGCCAATAATGATAAAAATGGCGTGAGCGTTTATCTTGGCGACATCCAGACGCAAAACTATGACCGCATGGGCTTT
>JAIHZV010000346.1 GCA_022718015.1 Phascolarctobacterium sp.
CTACCGCAGCTGCGCCGCATGGCGTATCTTTTGCAGATGTGCAGCAACAATTTAAACCAGTACGCCAAAGCAGCCAATGAAAATGGCCGGGTCTATGCTGCCGATCTGGAGGACCTGCGGCAGAGGCTGGATGAACTCATCAGCATCGGCAAGCAAATTCTTTCCCGGCTGGCAGAACTTTAAAATTTTTCCCCGCAGTTGGAGGACTGCGGGGGTACATATAACGCTTGACATCCTTGCAACGCAATAGCTGATACCTTTATAATAGAGCTGAAAAGAAAGGCTGGTGTTCGATATGATGTTTACGCTGAAGAAAATTGCTCTTTTCCCGATTTCTCTCTTTGTGGCGTTTCTGGCTCTGATGGCAAAATGGCTGCTGACCCTGTCTAGCTATGTGGTCGCGCCGCTGATGTTCTACATCTTCGGCTGCGGCATCTACACCGCCTATCGCCAGACTTGGGATCAGTTTTTCATTCTACTGGTGGCCGAGTTTATTTGCTTCGTCCTCTTTTTCGGTGCAACTGCCATCACAGAGGGCATCGGACGGTTCAGTGAATGGCTTGCCGAACTGTAAGAAATATTTTTATCTTTGCCGCCTTCGGGCGGCTTTTTTGTTTTGGGGCTTTGAACGCCACAAGTGGCTCAAGTATTGGCTGTCACACGGGAGGTGATTCAGAATGGCTGCAACAAGATTGATCGCGCTGCACAAAAACAAGGGTAAGTCGGTTGCGGCCTGCCTGAAAAGCCGCACGGACTACGCGAAGAATCCTGACAAAACGAACAAGGGAGAGTTGGTCAGCAGCTACGAGTGCAGCCCATTGACCGCAGACGAAGAATTTATGCTGTCCAAGCGGCAATACGAACTTGCCACAGGACGCAGACAGAAAAATAATGTGATTGCCTATCAGATACGGCAGTCTTTTCGTCCCGGTGAGATCACCGCAGAGGAGGCCAACAAGGTGGGCTACGAACTGGCGATGCGCTTCACCAAGGGCAAATATGCGTTTATTGTTGCCACCCACACGGACAGGGAACACATCCACAACCACATTATTTATAACTCTACTGCGTTGGATGGAACACGAAAATTCCGGGATTTTTTCTTTTCTGCGTTGGCAGTGCAGCGGTTGAGTGACCTGATCTGCTTAGA
>JAIHZV010000347.1 GCA_022718015.1 Phascolarctobacterium sp.
TAGCGTGTACGCTTCGGCAGCACGTGCTGGCCTGTTTTCGGATTAGTTGTGTTCTTCACCTGCATTTCCAGATTGTAATGCGTGTGCTTTTCGTCAGCGACGATAACATCAAGACGTACACCACGGCTGTCATAAAAAACATCAATAGTCTTTTCGATTTCCGGATAAGAAATCTCTGCAATCGGTGCTTGCAGCACTTCTTCAAGCAGGTGCTTACAGATGCGCGGATTACGCATAACCTTTTTGAAAAGAAAATCATGACCAATAGTCAGGTCGTCGAATTTTGGCGATAACATTGCCATAGAGTTTTCCCCCTTTAATTATAATATCTGACTCAACAAAATACAACTATAAGCAAAAAAACAAAAAAGCAGTACACACAGCGCTCGGAAAAACCGAGCGCCGCAGGTACTGCTAAAAGCCATTGTTACACCAATAGCTTAATACTAACGACGTAAGTCGAGAGGTCCTACTTATATAGTTGTAAAGGTTGAATCTATAGCTAAGTATATAGGAGAAATATAGAGAAGTCAAGTACCCTCTCTGCCGAGCAAGCTCGGCATCTCTCCCTTACAGGGAGAGCTTATTCGACGTACTACCGTTACGAAGGTTCTGCGAATTAGTCGCCCCTGTAAGGGGACAAGGTGAATTGCCCGAAGGGCAAGAGAAGGTGCCCTGGGGCAGATGTCAGCAAAGCTGACAGAGGGGTAGTGCAAAGGCGAAAAAAATAGAACAAAAAAGCAGTACACACAGCGCTCGGAAAAACCGAGCGCCATATGTACTGCTAAAAGCCTAATTACAATCAGGCACTTTTACCATTTTCCCACAGCTCATCACAGCTTAAATCAAGATCGTCATTCCAGCTAATGCCATAGCCACCAGCATCAACCTTTACTAAAGTGAATAAATTACTAGTATATTGCAGTGCTCTGAAAGGCTGCCAGATTTCAAAAAGTGGTTTAACATCATAATATTTGCAAATACCATTGATGAAATCAATTTTTAAAATGTAATCAGGTAACGCTTTTACATTTTTTACTTTATGAAACATTGCTGCCCCTCCTTAGCTTATCTACTAACGACGTAAGCCGTCAGGTCCTACTTATGTAGTTGTAAAGGTTGAATTATTAGTTTTCTACAC
>JAIHZV010000348.1 GCA_022718015.1 Phascolarctobacterium sp.
ATATAAATATTCAGGTTGCCTGTAAACGCCAGGCTTCCCTGACAAAAAATCACCGTCTCGGCATCTACGCCAAAAACGCGGTTCTGCTCTGGGAAAAAATCCGCCCAGCTGTGATAGCTGCGCCACAGCAGCTTGCTCTTGCCTGTGCTGCCGCTCGTCATGACGCCCATGCAGGCCGCCTCCGGTATCGCGCCCACGTCGAACTGCTGCGTCCTGCTGACCTCCGTCGCGATAATCGGTACGGTTTTGGTGCCGCTGTACGCCACAAAGCGCACGAGCTGGCGTGCAATGCTGTCCTCATGGATGAACACCGCAGGCTCGCTGTAAGCCAGCGCAGTGCGCAGCTCCTGCGCCTCCTGCACCAGCCGTGCATAGGTATAGGCCTCGCTATCCTCCACGAGCGCCAGCTTCTCCTGCGGCTGCTCCTTTAGCATCTGCAAATAATCCATCAAGCTCACACCCTCTCCAGCAGCAGCGCCGTGCCTACGCCGCCTGCGGCGGCTACGCTGGCCGCGCCATAGCGTCCGCTGCAGCGCTTGAGTGCCTCCAGCAGGTGCAGCGTGATAATCCCGCCGCTCGCGCCATAGGGATGGCCATAGGCCAGCGCCCCGCCAAACACGTTATACTTGTCCACGCTCTGCGCAAAGCTGCGTGCAAAGAGCACGTCGATAACAGCAAAGGCCTCGTTCAGCTCGAAGTCGTCGATATCCTGCTCCGTCAGTCCATGCTTCGACAACAGCTTCTGCAGCGCCGTAATCGCTGTACGCGGACTGACGAGCGGGTCGCCACCGCAGGCCGCACTGCCGACAACTCGCGCCTGCGCCTTTAGTCCATGCTCCTGCAAATATTTTTCTGAGCACAAAACAACAAAGGCTGCACCGTCATTTATCAGGCAGGAATTAGCCGCCGTAATCAGCTCGCCGCCCTCCAGCACCTTCGGCATTCTGTCGAGCAGACGCTGGCTCATACGCGGACGAATGCCCTCGTCCTGCTCCGCGCCAAACACCGGCGCAATGATTTCCTGCAACGCACCGCTCGCACGCGCCTCTGTCGCCAGCCTATGCGAGCGCAGTACCCACGCGTCCATCTCGGCCTTCGTAATCTGCTCACGCTGCGCCGCCAGCTCAGCACCCTCCAGCAT
>JAIHZV010000062.1 GCA_022718015.1 Phascolarctobacterium sp.
GCAGCAGAGCGCGTTGACGCAGCCGGAGGCGGCGAGCAGCGAGACGCCGCCCTGCGCAAAGAATTCGGCGCTGCGCAGCGTGAAGGCGCAGGGCAGCTCGAGCACGAGGTCGGCACCGCAGCTGACAGCGAGGGCAGCACGCTGCCATTTGCTGAGAATCGCCGGCTCACCGCGCTGCATGAAGCTGCCGCTCATTGCGACGATGACAGGCTGCTGCGTGAGCTTTTTCGCCTGCCGGATATGATATTGATGACCGTTATGAAAGGGATTATATTCTGCGATAATGCCTGTAGCCTGCATAATTAGTGCCTCCGAGCGTTGTTTTCTTGCTAAAATTATATCATAAGCAGGCAAGCTGCGAAAATATTTCTGTTCAAGAGGCGTGAAATAGTGTATACTAATGATATATAGTCAAGACTCCTCATCTACGGGAGGAGACTCTATTTGCAATTTGCAGGAGGTTTATCGTGATTGTTTTCGTAGTAAATTGTGGCAGCTCTTCCATCAAATATCAGCTGATCAATATGGAAGGCGAGCACGTATTAGCTAAAGGCCTGATTGAGCGCATTGGTATGGAGGGCTCCACCCTTAAGCATACGCCTTCAGGTAAATATACTATTGATATAAAAGAAGAAATTCCTGACCATAAGGTTGGCATCCGTCTGGCTATTAAGGCGCTGACGAGCAAGGAATACGGCGTTATCAAGGATATGTCCGAGATTGACGCTGTAGGCCACCGCGTGGTGCATGGCGGCGAACGCTTTACCGACAGCGTGCTGATTACCAGCGACGTGCTGCACGGTATTGAGGCCTGCTGCGAGATTGCACCGCTACATAATCCGCCTAATCTGCACGGCATTAAGGCCTGCATGGAGATTATGCACGGTACACCGCAGGTAGCAGTGTTCGATACGGCCTTCCATCAGACGATGCCGAAGGTTGCTTATCTTTACGGCCTGCCCTATGAGATGTACGTGAAGTATGGCGTGCGCCGTTACGGCTTCCACGGCACCTCGCATAAGTACGTGGCTCTGCGTGCTGCCGAGCTGATGCACGAGCATATGACCGATTTGCGTATCATCACCTGTCACTTGGGCAACGGCGCGAGCATTGCGGCTATCAAATATGGCAAGTCTATCGACACGAGCATGGGCTATACGCCGCTGGAGGGCCTGATTATGGGTACGCGCAGCGGTGAGATTGATCCGGCGATTATCCCCTTCCTGATGGAGAAGGAGAATATGAATGCGCAGCAGATTGATGATTATCTGAACCGCCGCAGCGGTATTTTGGGCATCAGCGGCCTGTCGAGCGACTTCCGCGACCTGGAGAGCGCAGCGAACCGCGGTGATGAGCGCAGCCAGCTGGCGATTGACGTTTTTGCCTATAAGGTTAAAAAATATGTGGGCGGCTATGTGGCAGCGATGGGCGGCGTAGATGCGATTGTCTTTACTGCCGGCCTGGGCGAGAACTCTCCGTTCATGCGTGACAAGATTTGCAACGGCTTGGAGTATCTGGGTACGCGTATTGACCCCGATCTGAACCAGGTGCGTGGCAAGGAGCGCGAAATCAGCGTGCGTCGTGCGCGTGTAAAAATCTTCGTTATTCCTACGAATGAGGAGCTGGTTATTGCGCGTGATACCTATAATATCTGCCGCCGTATCATCAAGCTGTAGGGCGCAGCAGAGGATTATTTTAGAAAAAAGAAAGCGTTATATTTAAGCTGTAAACATACTTCATCTAATGAAGTGAGCAGCCTGTTTTCGCAATTTATCTGCGAAATGCAAGATGTTTTACTTGACAAAGAGCTGTATTACCGCTATAATTGTAACGATTGGTGAAATATGATTAAAATCAATGTCGCAGAAATCAAGAAAAGACTAGTCGGTGAAAAGACCCTTGCTTACGAGCTTTCGCCTGCTGAACTGGAGATTGAGCCGTCCGTGATGGCTATCGAAGGGACAGTGCATCTGGAAGGAAGTATGAGCAATGTTGGTGACGTACTGCTGCTTCAGGCGAAGATGCAGGCCAAGGTACAGCGTACCTGTGGACGCTGCCTGAAGGATTTCACAGGCGTTACCGAAGCAGAAGTTGTCGAGAAGTTTTATCCGGTAAGTGCTGAACATATCGAAAATGATGCTTTTGTTTACGATTCGGACGTTATTGATATAACTGCTCCGCTTCGTGAAGGGCTGCTGCTTGCAGAGCCCATGCAGGCTCTGTGTAAGCCAGACTGCCGGGGACTTTGTCCCGTTTGTGGCGCTGATCTTAATGATGGTGACTGCGGATGTGACAGGTTCACTGTAGATCCAAGGCTGGCGGCATTAAAGCAATTCATCAAAAATTAAATTCACTTCATAGCACTGAGGAGGTGTATTGAGAAATGGCAGTACCTAAGAGAAAAATGTCCAAAGCTCGTCGTGACAGACGTCGTGCTAACTGGAAACTGAGCGTTCCTGGCATGGTTGAATGCCCGCAATGTCATGAAATGAAAATGCCGCATCGCGTTTGCCCTGAATGCGGTTCCTACAATGGCAAGCAAGTCATTGCAGCAGCTGAATAATTAAAGCTATTAAAGTCCTTGGGATTTTCCCGAGGGCTTTTTGCTTTTCAAGGACGCACGTTTTTCTGTTTTTTACATGAAGAAAAAAGCTGCTGAAGGCGGCTTGCTTAATTGCGTAATTAAAGAAATCACAAATTTTGTATACAATTCACAGAAAAAATACGAAAAACCCCTTGCCAAAATCGCGTTATGCTCTTATAATAAAAACAGATATTATGAGCTGGTACTAAAAAGTGGGTGAGAAAATGACATCTTCTAAAAAATTAATACGTCATAAAAGCTTGAAAAACCTGCTGCGGGAAAATCCCTTTAGTACGGACGAACAGCTGGCACAGATGCTGGGCGTGAGCGTGCAGACTATCCGGCTGGATCGTGTGACTTTAGGAATTCCGGAGCTGCGTGCCAGAACTCGTACTATGGCAGAGGATGCGCAGACCAAGGTGCGCGCGATTGACAAGAAGGATATCGTGGGCGAGCTGCTTGATCTGGAGCTGAATAAAATCGGCATTTCCACGCTGAAGATTACGCAGGATATGGTGCTGGAGCGCACAGGCATTGCGAGAGGCTATTATCTCTTCGCGATGGCGAATACGCTGGCGCTGGCCGTAGTGGATGCGGAATATGCTTTGACTGCTGTAGGCAATGTAAAATATAAGATGCCCGTAAATGCAGGTGCTACTTTGGTGGCGCGTGCTGTGGTTACTCACCGCCGCATGGACAGATTTTATATTTTTGTTTCAGTGAAAAATAACAACGAAGAAGTCTTCCGGGCCAAGTATATTATTGTGTCCCTAGATGAACGAACGAAGCATGAAAGGGAGCAGGAAGCATGAAAATCGCCGTAGATGTTATGGGGACTGACTACGGTCCCAAGGAGCTTGTTTTAGGCGCAGTCAATGCTGTGAAGGAATATGGCTGCGAGACTGTTTTGGTTGGCGATGAAAAGATAATCCGTGAGCTGCTCGTAGAGTACGGTGCAGATAAGAATCCGAAGATTACTATTCATCATGCCAGCGAGGTAATTGCGATGGACGAGCACCCTGCTATTGCAGTAAAGTCCAAAAAGGATGCTTCTATCGTAGTTGCAGCAAGATTATTGCGAAACAAGGAATGTGATGCCCTTGTTTCCTCCGGCAGCACTGGTGCTGCTGTTGCCTCAGCGCTTTTTTGCGTAGGCCGCATCAAGGGTGTGGAACGACCGGCAATTGCAACGCCGATTCCCAGCCTGAAGGGCACTACAGTTGTTTTAGATAGTGGCGCTAAGGTAGACGCCAAACCTGAGCACATGGTACAAAGTGCAGTCATGGGTACGGTGTACGCAGAAAAAATTTTAAAAATTTCTCAGCCGAAGGTAGGACTTTTGAACATCGGTGAAGAAGAAACTAAGGGTAACGAGCAGGCGCTGGCAACTTACCCGCTGCTGAAGCAGGAGCCGACGATTAACTTCATCGGTAACGTCGAGGGACGCGACATCAACAAGGGTAACGTAGATGTGGTTGTCTGCGACGGCTTTGTCGGCAACGTCGTGCTGAAGTTCGGCGAAGGTCTGGCAAAGGCGATTATGACGCTGATGAAGGACGCGATTATGAACGGCGGCCTGCTTGCTAAGCTGGGCGGACTTTTAATCAAGCCTGCGTTAAAGGGACTCAAGAAGCGTCTTGACCCGGCAGAATATGGCGGCGCACTGCTTTTAGGCATCCGCGCTCCGTTCATCATCTGCCACGGCAGCTCGAAGGCGAAGGCCATCACTAATGCGATTCACGTAGCTATGGACTTTGCCGAGCAGGATGTAGTTAGTATCATCAAAACGAAGATTGCTGAATCAAGTGAAAAGAAATGAGGAAATAGATAAATGACAAGATCTGTTGGTATTTTAGGTGTGGGACATTATGTTCCTGAAAAAATTATCACTAATGCAGACATGGAAAAAATCGTAGAGACCAGTGATCAGTGGATTACTGAGCGTACCGGCATCAAACAGCGTCATATCGCTGCTCCTGAGGAAGCAACCTCTGATCTGGCATATAACGCTGCTATGGAAGCGCTGAAGGACGCCGGCGTAGCTCCGGAGGAGCTGGACCTCGTTATCGTAGGTACTGCTTCCAGCGATTACATTTTCCCGTCTACCGCGTGCCTGGTACAGGCTCGCCTGGGTGCAAAAAATGCAGCTGCTTTCGACCTGGCTGCTGGCTGCAGCGGCTTTGTTTATAGCCTGGCAGTAGCAAGCCAGATGGTTAAGAGCGGCCTTTATAACAAAATCCTGATTATCGGTGCAGAAACCCTGTCCCGCATCATGAACTGGACTGACCGCAACACCTGCGTGCTCTTCGGTGACGGCGCTGGTGCTGCTGTAATCGGTGAGGTTGAGGATGGCTATGGCGTGCTGGGCATCGACATGGGTGCTGACGGCAATGGCGGCCAGTATCTGCTGCAGCCTGCAGGCGGCAGCCGCAATCCGGCTAGCGAAGAAACAGTTGCGCAAAATGATCACACCATTCATATGAACGGCCAGGAGGTTTTCAAATTCGCTATCCAAATCATGGGCAAAACTGCGAAACGTGCGCTGGCTAATGCCAACATGAAGCCGGAGGAGCTGGATATGCTGTTCCCGCATCAGGCTAACTACCGCATCATCACCTCCGCTGCTAAGCGTCTGAAGATGCCTATGGAGAAGGTTTGGGTGAACGTAGACAAATACGCTAACACCTCCGCTGCATCTATTCCTATCGCTCTGTGCGAGGCACAGAAGGCTGGCGTGCTGAAGAAGGGTGACAATATTATCCTCGACGGCTTTGGCGCTGGCTTGACCTGGGCGGCCATTGTCCTGAAATGGAGCAAGTAATAGGCAAACAATAAGCATCCATCTGCTTCTTGTTTACCTTAGATAGATTAGTTGTAAATTTTAATTGTGACTTCGAAAGTGAGGTAAATTACACGATGAGCAAGATTGCATTCGTATTCCCCGGCCAAGGCTCTCAAACCGTTGGCATGTGCAAAGCATTCTATGATGAATATCCTGTTGTAAAACAAATTTTTGAAGAGGCAGATGATGCTCTGGGCTACTCCATCAGCAAAATGTGCTTCGAAGGTCCTGCTGAAGACCTGAAGCTGACTGCTAACACTCAGCCGGCAATCCTGACTGCCAGCACTGCCTGCGCAGCAGTATTGAAGGAGCATGGCCTGAGCTGCGATATCGCTGCCGGCCACAGTCTGGGCGAATACAGCGCTCTGGTAAACACCGGTGCTCTGAAATTTGCTGATGCTGTACGCATTGTTAACAAACGCGGCCAGTTTATGCAAGAGGCTGTTCCTGTAGGCGAAGGCAGCATGGCTGCTATCCTCGGTCTGGACAGCGACAAAATCGTAGAAATCTGCCGCAGCGTTGAAGCTGAATCCGGCGAAGCAGTGCAGGCTGTAAACTTCAACTGCCCTGGCCAGGTTGTTATCGCTGGTGCAGTTAACCCTGTAAATAAAGCTATCGAGGCTCTGAAGGCTGCTGGTGCAAAACGCGCTGTGCTGCTGCCCGTAAGTGCTCCTTTCCACAGCACTCTGATGCAGCCGGCTGCTGACCGTCTGGCAGAGGTTCTGGCTCCGATTGAAATTAAAGACATCACCATCCCTGTTGTTGCTAACGTAACCGCTCAAGAGGTTATCAGCGGCGAAGAAATCAAAAAGCTGCTCGTTAAACAAGCTGCTATGCCTGTTCTTTGGGAAACCAGCGTGCGCAACATGGTTGCCGGCGGCGTAGACACCTTCGTAGAGGTTGGCCCGGGCAAGGTTCTGACCGGCTTCACCAAGAAGATTGCTAAAGGCATGACTGCTCTGAACGTAGAGGATGCTGAAAGCCTGGAGAAAACTCTCGCTGCTCTGGGAAAATGATTATAGCACGTCATCTGCTTCCTAACGGCTCCTAGGAGTATTAGGTATACGCCGTCGTCGCCGTTAGTCGCATTTGACGCACTCTAATGCATTTTCTGCTACATATATGTGATTATACAAGGAGAACTTAAGATGAAACTTGAAGGTAAGAAAGCTCTCGTAACCGGCGCATCTCGCGGTATCGGCCGTGCTATCGCACTGGCTCTGGCTGCTGAAGGCGCTGACGTTGTTGTAAACTACGCTGGCAGCGAGGCTGCTGCTAAGGAAGTTGCTGCTGAAAT